>JAZRJO010000324.1:0-2413 GCA_045645825.1 Acetatifactor sp.
GTTACGCTGGGGTGAGAGGGGGATAAAATACAGATTGTTAATTTGCGTTGCTTGAGGTAACGATGCATTTTGATTATAATGGAATTATCAAAGATAAGGAGGCAATCGGGATGTTAAATGAAAATATTAAGAATTTGCGGAAAGCCAGGGCATTGTCCCAGGAGGCATTGTCGATTAAATTGAATGTTGTCCGGCAAACTGTTGCAAAATGGGAGAAAGGTTTATCTGTTCCCGATGCCGGGATGCTCATCAAGATAGCAGAGGCATTGGATACGTCGGTTAATGTTCTGCTTGGAGAAATGGATGGAGGGGAAACGGAGGAACAAGATTGCTTGAAAGTCCTTTCTGCCGGGCTTGAGCTGCTGAACGAACAATATGCCAAACAGAATGAGCGAAGCCGCAAAATCTGGAGAACTATTTTTATGATAACTCTAATTCTTGCTTCAGTAGTTCTGATAAGATATTTACTTCTTTTCATGATGGTGGGCGGATTTTGGGGAAACTCCTCTGACGGGAGTGCAACCGTAACTGTTATCGGCGGAGGCGATGTGCCTGCGTATATTTATGCTTTGGGCTTTTCCATAACCAGGCTGCTTCCTGTACTGATCATGCTTCTGATAGAAGTCGGATCGATAGTTGGACTCTACCATACAAGAAAAAGGTAGCAGATTTGAAGGTCGCTGAACGATAAGTATTTACTTATGAGGCTTTCGCCATCTGGGCGGGAGCTTCAAATCATATCCGGATGTTTGAACAAATTGTTTGACAAAGGTGTACATGGATGATATAATGACCATACTTCGAAGTAGTTGTCGTTAATGGTTCTGTTTTTCTTGGCGGGCGAGTCGTTCCGGGTTTCAAGGAGTACAGTGGTGAATAATGGGTGAAGGAAGGTGTGGTATGTGTGGGTGAGCGTAATGATGCTGCATGTGCTTATTTAGGGCAGAAGGAGCATTTGGCGGACTTTCTGAATGTGGTTTATTATAAAGGAGATCAGGAAGTGGCAGTCTTTGAATTGGAAATTTGCAAGGAGGTTTTTTTGCCTTTTATGTGGCAGTTGGGAAGTGGTGAAGTGTCGGCAAAAGAGATGTCTGCAAATGAGATGCCTGTCAAATTGATGATGAAAGACGGGAAGGGGAGATATTATGCGATTTTAGGGGTGAGTGAAGAGGTTAAGTATCGGTTTGTTGTGACAGTGGGGCGTATGGGATATGGAGTAACGCAGTCTCTTAAGCAATTAGGGCAGGAAAAATGGCAAGTGGATCAGATCCGGTTGGATGATTTGAAGGAAGAATATTTTAGGACAGGCCTTGGAGTACTTGTGGGGATATTGAAACGCAGGGATAATAAAAGGACTATGAAGGTTTTCTGGAGGGAAGAAAAAGGGAAACTGGAGCAATTGGATGAAGGTACGTATAATGTTATCTGTATTTTATCCGGGAATAAAAGGCTTTTGCGCAAGAGGGAAAAGTACTATAGAGATGGAGGATATGATATGTATAAAGCGATGGAAGAGATGATGCAGGAGAGAGAGCATCGTGGCGAACAGCGCGGTCAGAAACGTGGCGAACGGCGCGGCGAAGCACTTGGAGAGAAGCGGGGCGAGCAAAAGGGGATTGCCAGAGTGAATGAACTGAATAAACGCCTGATTACTGAATGCAGGTTGGAGGATCTGAAAAAAGCATCTTCAAATCAACGATATCAAAAAATGCTTTTAAAAAAATTCAAATTATAATCTTATGGAGAGATCTCTCAGAAATCCCTTAGAATAAAACCGAATAAGTGTGTTGAAATGTATGAAAGGAGAAGCGGATGAAGTATTTGACCGGTTATGTCTGGCAGGCTCCACAGGGAGCAGGAACACAGGAAACGCCCAGGGAAAGCAGCATTTTATTGCAACAGGTCTTTTTTGGAAGATGTAATGTGGTGTTGGCTTGTTTCGTTGGCGGCGGTGTGGTGGGTGGTTATGTGACAAGTGGGCTGAAGGCATGGTTAATGAACAGGGGAAAGGCTTTGTTTGGGAAGCGAGTGGAGGAACGTGTGGTACAAAAAGAATTGGAGAAGAAGTTGGAAGAATTATATGGAGAGGTGCGCCGGTATCTTTGTAGGGAGAAGAATGATAATCAGATACGAATGGTCTTGGCGGGAATCTTGATCGCAGATCAGGATTGTTGGGTGATACAGGGAGAAGAAAGCTGTTTGTTTTTGCTGAACAGACGTTTTCAGAGAACGCATTGTAAGGAAATTGAGAATACAGGGAGCAGTTTCTTTCGGGTGACTGCCGGTCGTATTCAGAAGTGTGTGGGCGTGCTTTTGGGGAATCATAAGTTTTTGCAAAGTGTTTCCGGGGAGGCACTCAGGCAGTGTCTTGCCGTTCAGGATATTGTCAGAGAAGGGCAGATAGGTACCAGAT
>JAZRJO010000325.1:0-3776 GCA_045645825.1 Acetatifactor sp.
ATTATGTATTTAGAAGATTACAAGCGTTGGTGTGAAGCAAAGCTTGAGGATGCTGCCCTGGCGGCAGAGCTTAAGGCAATCGCCGGTAATGACGAAGAGATAAAGGATCGTTTTGCGGTTTCTTTGAAATTCGGTACCGCAGGTCTGCGTGGCGTATTGGGCGCAGGATCCAACCGTATGAATATTTATGTGGTGCGTCAGGCTACGCAGGGTCTGGCTAACTGGGTGAAGACTCAGGGAGGAAGTCAGTTGGTTGCCATTAGTTATGACAGCCGTATCAATAGTGATGTGTTTGCCAAGACTGCGGCATGTGTTTTGGCTGCCAATGGGATCAAGGTGCGCATTTATGATGCACTGATGCCGGTTCCGGCACTGAGCTTTGCTACTCGTTATTATGGGGCCAATGCAGGAATCATGGTGACTGCGTCTCACAATCCGGCCAAATACAATGGTTACAAGGCTTATGGTCCGGACGGTTGTCAGATGACTGATGAAGCGGCAGATATTGTGTATGAAGAGATACAGAAGACAGATATTTTGGATGGCGCCAAGATGATGAGCTTTGAAGACGGCATGGCGGCAGGCCTGATCTCGTATGTGGGTGAGGACTGTAAGGAGGCGCTGTATGCGGCTATCGAGGAGCGCAGTGTGCGTCCCGGTCTGTGTAAGAGTGCAGGGCTTAAGCTGGTATATTCTCCGTTGAACGGTTCCGGTCTGGTACCTGTTACCCGTATCTTAAAGGATATTGGGATTGATGATATTACAATTGTTCCTGAGCAGCAGTATCCGGATGGAAACTTCCCCACTTGTCCTTATCCCAATCCTGAGATTTTTGAAGCGCTGCGTCTTGGGCTGGAACTGGCCAAGGAATCCGGTGCCGATGTGATGCTGGTTACTGACCCGGATGCAGACCGTGTGGGAATTGCCATCAAGTGTCCTGACGGTTCTTATGAGCTGGTGTCCGGTAATGAGGTGGGCGTTCTGTTGTTAGATTATATCTGCGCAGGGCGGATGGAAAATGGCACTATGCCTGAGAATCCTGTGGCCGTAAAGTCTATTGTTTCCACACCTTTGGCTGATGCGGTGGCGAAGAATTATGGTGTGGAGTTGAGAAGTGTGCTCACCGGCTTTAAGTGGATCGGTGATCAGATCGCGGGTCTGGAAGCAGCCGGAGAAGTAGAGCGCTTTATCTTTGGATTTGAGGAAAGCTATGGCTATCTGGCAGGTCCTTATGTGCGTGACAAGGATGCGATCATTGGCTCCATGCTGATCTGTGAGATGGCTGCATATTATCGTAGTATCGGTTCTTCTATTAAGCAGCGCCTGGAGGAGATTTATGAAAAATATGGCCGTTACTTGAACAAGGTGGACAGCTTTGAGTTCCCCGGTTTGTCCGGTATGGATAAAATGGCAGGTATCATGGAAGGATTGCGCAATAACCCGCCGAAGGAAATCGGTGGTTATGCAGTGGTTAAGGTGACGGACTACAAGAAGCCCGAAGAAACCGGACTGCCTGCTGCGAATGTGCTGATCTATGCTTTGGAAGGCGGCGCAACGGTTGTGGTTCGTCCTTCCGGTACAGAGCCTAAGATCAAGACATATTTTACAACCCTTGGTAAGGAACTGGCAGAGGCTGAGGCACAGAAGGCTAAGCTGGCAGAGGCTTTAAAGCCTATTTTAGCATAAATGAGCGTGGTTGTTCGGGTTGATGACAACAAAAAGATAAAAACAGACTGAAATCAGTCTGAAAAATAAAAACACATAAAGCAAGGAGGCCCATATGAGCAAGGGTAAAGGATTTATCAGTGAATTTAAGAAATTTATTATGAGAGGCAATGTCATGGATATGGCTGTCGGCGTGATCGTAGGTGGTGCATTCACCGCCATCGTGACCAGCCTGAACAAGGATATTCTGACACCGATTCTTGGCGTGTTCGGCGGTACAGATTTCAGCAATCTGGTAGTAAAGCTGGGCAGTGGTGAGGAAGGACCTGTGCTTGCCTACGGTAATTTCATCACAGCAGTGATCAACTTCCTGATCACAGCATTGGTGATCTTCTGTCTGGTGAAAGGTATCAATGCTATGAATAACAGATTCAGCAAGAAGGAAGAAGCGCCTGCTCCTGCAGCACCTACTACCAAGAAGTGCCCTTATTGTAAGAGTACCATTGATATCGAGGCAGTGAAGTGTCCTCATTGTACTTCTGACATTGCAGAATGAGTAATGTGAAATCGTGTGATGATGAGTTGCATAAGCGACTCAGTGCGTTGGGAGTGGAAGAGACCACTGATCCGAAAGCGCTAAGCGCTTTTCTGGAAGGCTATGATTTTATGAAGCTGGGCCAGGCGATCAACCGCGGACAGTGGAACAGTGCCATGATGATCTTGCAGCGTATGGACGCTTCGGTGCAAAAACTTGGCATCCGGAGTATGCCACAGTCTTTAAAAGCTGTGCACATGGCAGTGCTTGGTCGTAATGTGAAACAGGCCAAGCAGGCCCTGGCGGCATTGATCGGTAAGCGTGTGCAGCTCATAAAGCGCATGAAAGAGTGGGAGTCAGAAGGGGAATAAGAATGATGAGATCCTGAGAAGCATTGGAAAAACCGGTGCTTTTCAGGAATTCTTTTTGGAGAGAATTTTATGAGATATGTAAAACCTCATTACTATGATAGCTTTTGCTGCATCGCCGACAAGTGTCCTGATACCTGTTGTGCAGGCTGGCAGATTGTGATCGATGAAGCAACACTGGAAAAGTATAGTCGGGTGACCGGTCCCTTTGGCAATCGTGTGTATGCATCCATTGACTGGCGAGAAGGGATTTTTAGGCAAAAGAAGGGAAGATGTAGTTTTTTAAATGGCGAGAATCTGTGTGATCTGTACAAAGAGCTGGGGGTGGGCGCTTTGTGTAGAACTTGCTCCATGTATCCTAGACATGTGGAAGAGTTTGAGGGCCTAAGAGAACTGTCCCTATCTTTGTCCTGCCCGATTGCAGCCGAGATGATCCTGACCTGTAAAGATCCGCTTGTCCTTCTGGAGAAGGAGACAGAGGAAGAAGAGGAGCTTGCAGAAGAATTTGAAGATTTTGACTTTTTGATGTTCACTCAGCTTGAGGATGCCAGAACTCTGATATTTTCCATAATGCAGGACCGAAAAGTGTCCATGGAGAACCGTATACAGAAAGTCCTAATGCTTGCTGACAAAATTCAGCAATGCATTGATGAGGAAAGATACTGCGATGTGGATGAGGTGATCCTTTCAGAAAAAAATACAGGCTATGAACATGTGGGGAACCCTGACACTGAATCGCGCTATGACAAAATGTGCCGAGAATATCAAGTCTTTGATAATCTGGAACGACTTCGTGAGGAATGGACTACTATCCTTGACCATGCTTGGGACATTCTATATAAACAGGGTGAAGCGCACTACCAAAGAATATGCAGGGAATTTAACAATTCCTTTGGAGAAAATAGTAAATTCCGGGAGGATTGGTCACTGTTTACAGAGAATCTGATGCTTTTCTTTGTCTATACCTATTTCTGCGGAGCTGTATATGACGACCAGGTCTACAGCAAAATTGCACTGGCCGAATTCTCAGTACGCTGGATCCGGGAACTGATTATGGCAGTATGGGTCTCCAAAGCCGGACGGATAGCTGACAACAAGAACACCGATAGAGAGACCATTGACAGTCAGGACACTGTTTTTGACTGGCAGCTGTGTATAGAAATCGCATATTGCTATGCCAGAGAAATAGAACATTCAGACGACAATCT
>JAZRJO010000326.1:0-1725 GCA_045645825.1 Acetatifactor sp.
CAGGCCAGAGGTTTGCCATCCGGCTTCCTTCAGATTTGTCGTCACCGACAACACCCTTGCCATAGGCTAAGTTCTTCCCACCACCGGGCAAACCAAGAGACTTTCACTCTATGAGAACGTGCGCCCGCCGGGCGCACCAAAAAAAGGACAAACTCATCTGATAAAATGAATTCGTCCTTTAAGGCGTAGTTATTAGGTTCTTGAATACATCAGCATATATTATTCAGTACTATTGGGTATTATTTTGATGTACTTTTGATGTACTAACCCCATTTTGATGTACTATTTCAGAAAACAACTCTTCTGTTTATTCTTCCAAAAGTCTTCGTTTTCGCTCAATCATTTCGTCGATTTTTTCTATATACAAAGCCACTTCTTTGACATTATCGCATCTTTCGATCCTGTCGTCCGGAAATACTCTTTTCGTAATACTTCCGGCTCCCAAAGCTACAATAGTCTGTTTCTCTTCCATGATCAAGATGTTATATAGGCCAAACTTCCCCGGGCGGGCATAACCTACATTCTCAAAGTTGCCGGACATATTTTTCTGACGATAGAGATAGTAAGGCTCCATGCCCATGGTTGCTGCCCCTGCTGCGGCAATTTCCATGGTTTCATCTGTATTTCGTAGGGTTGATACCCCATGCTCCTGAATCCACTGACTTAAGCGGCTGGCCCGTTTAATGGCCAGAGAATGGACTGTCAGACTGTCAGGGGCAAGGTCTGTTACCTGAGCGATGGTATTTCTCACATCTTCCGCGGTCTCTCCGGGCAGCCCCAAGATCAGGTCCATATTAATGTTGTCAAATCCGATTTTGCGTGCCAGTGCGTACGCTTCCAGCACCTGCTCTACGGTATGCCGCCTGCCGATGATATCAAGGGTCTCCTGCTTCATGGTCTGAGGATTGATAGATATCCTGGATACACCATGACCATAAAGCACCCGAAGCTTATCCTCCGTGATACTGTCGGCCCGACCGGCTTCCACAGTAAATTCTTTGACCTGACTGAAATCAAATTTTTCCTTCAGCGCACCGATCAGACGATCCAGTTGCTCAGCCTCCAATGTGGTGGGCGTTCCCCCACCGATATAGACACTGTCCAAAAATTTATGGGCATAGCGCCTTGCCACATAATCCATCTCTTTGATCAGGCAGTCAATGTAGTCCTCCACCTGCTTACGGTATGCTCCAATGGCAAAAGAAGTAAAGGAGCAGTACAGACAGGTAGTTGGACAAAAAGGAATACCGATGTAAAGACTGTAACCGCCTTCGTAATGGATATCAGCAAGAAGATCTCGCTCTCTTTTGGCAATGTCAATGCTCAGTTTACTTTTCTTGCTGCTGACAAAATGCTTCTCTTCCAGATATTCCAGAATCTCTTTGTCTGTCTTGCCCTCTTCCAACATGCCATATGCAATCTTCGTAGGGCGGATACCGGTCAGGTTACCCCAAGGGAGTGAGGTTCCGGTAATCCGGCTCAAGCTCTGATACAGAAAACGTTTAAAGCAATCCTTATAAGAATCGCCGATTTCTGCATCCCACTTCCAGGAAAAGGTGCCAGGCTCCTGCCCCAGGCTTCGGTCTATGAATCTAGCCCCGTCATCTGTAAGCCAAATCTCCATCCGGACATCTGCCCCGAACTCTTGCCGCTTCTGCTCTCCCGTCTCCGGCGTCAGTACCTTCACCGTCTCTTCCGGATAAAATGCCTTTATGATCGAATGTA
>JAZRJO010000327.1:0-1946 GCA_045645825.1 Acetatifactor sp.
GGTAGAGCCTAATACGGTTTTCATTATTAAGCCCGGTGTTCCCTATCAATACTCTGCTCTGGATAGCGAGTATAAAAATGACTGGCTACATTTCGACAGCACAGATGCTTCCTTCGCCACAAAGTATGAGCCACTGTTTAACCGACCTATCTTACTGAGCGACGGTCTATTGTATGCACAATACATACAGCACATTATATGGGAGAAAAGCTATGCGGACGTTAAATACCGGGATCAGAATATCTCCATGCTTTTTCAAGTTTTATTGAATAAGCTGCTTCAGGAGATCGAAGATTCTCACAAACCGGGGGCTTACAGTCCTTATGCCTCCAAGCTCCAGGCACTTAGGCTCGCCATGCAGTCTCAGCCTTACAGGAATTTTACGCCTACAGAACTGGCTGATCAGTTACATGTAAGTCCTTCTTACTTTCAGTTTTTGTATAAAGAGTTCTTCCAAACACCCTTTAAGGCAGACTTGATCCATATGCGGTTAGAATATGCCATGGAACTGATCACCAATACTACTTTATCTCTGGAACAGATCGCACTTATGAGCGGATATTCTAATGAGATTCATTTTTACCGGCAATTTAAGAAAAAGACAGGTATAACTCCAAGAGAGTATCAGGTTACTATGAAGCCAAAGCTGATAAAGTAACAAAAGCTCCAACCACGCTGATTCCACAGCGGATTGGAGCTTTATATTTTTTATGATTTTCGTTAACGCTCTTCCACGATCAACACTGTGATAGCGTCCGGTGATGAGATATTCCAATTGAACAGATACATGGTGTAGCTTACATCCACTTTCACATCCAGGCTGGATGACAGAATGATATTCCGGTTATTATTCACCACATAGAACAGATAGTTGGCAGGCGCAATTACCCTGAAATTGGTGACTTCCTGATAATTTACATTCATGAACTGCACATCATTATTGCCTACTACTACGCTCAAAGGGCCACTGTTGAAGGACAGATTGCAGACTCTCATGCAGGCCAGATAGTTGCTCTTTGTGCAGGAGCTGTCATTCACCACAAACAAGTCAAGGCCGTTTTCGGTATTGCAGATGGCCACGGTGATGGACCCGTCTCTGGGTACCATAATGGGCTTCTGAATGTAGATATATTGGTTGTCACCCATGACCGTAACGATCTGATAACCATTGGGCACCTTTTCATAAGAGGTCACCTCTGAGAAATTCAGCTGTGATACAAATAACTGGTCATTTACATACACCCGGAAGGGATTATAATTGCTTGCCGCGTTCAGGAAACGCACATTGCCGAAGGTCTGGTTCTGATTGGCACAGAAACGGCAGGGAGCACTGGGTCTGGGGAATGAAGTGATAATTGTTCCGATGATCGCAGGAATATTCAAACCACCCATGCCACCACTTCCGCCTTGCATGCCGCTGTTAGGACCGGGAAATACCGGTCCACCTTCCCCTACGTTGGGAAGCGGCGTTACAGGGCGATTGCCCATACCGCCACCGATACCCGGAAATGCAGGACCGCCTTCACCAGGGTTGGGCAGTGGTGTTACCGGGCGATTCTGCCCGGTTTCTGGTTGCATAGGCTGATTCTGGTTACCACCCATAGAGCCATTCTGATTCCCTCCCATGGAACCATCCTGGCCGCCCATGGAACCGCCGGTTCCTCCATTTACAGCACCACCTTCACCGGGATTGGGGAGAGGAATGGCGGGCATGTTTCGCATATTGCTTCCATTTATGGCCTCTCCCGGCATGACAGCCGCACTTTCACCCGTATTGGACCGCGTCATATCAGACATATCGTCACGCAGATTCTGAGAAAATAAAGATTTCATGTACATAATTGCTCTTTTCTAAGCATCGTCTTTATAGTATATGCGCTGTGTTTTCAGAATGTGCATCGGCTATAAAAGCTCCGGCAAATCCACATGTGACGAGGATATTAAGG
>JAZRJO010000328.1:0-5204 GCA_045645825.1 Acetatifactor sp.
CGCAGGAAGGAAATCTAAAGTTGGCTGTAGGTCCTCCTACATCATGAATATAACCTTTAAAATCAGGTTCCTTTGTCAGTAACTTAGCTTCTTCTAAGATGGACTCATGGCTGCGCACCTGAATGGTACGTCCCTGATGGAAGGTCAATGCACAGAAGCTGCACCCGCCGAAACATCCTCTGTTGCTGACCAGGGAAAACTTGATCTCCGAAATAGCCGGAACACCGCCTTTTGCTTCGTAGGAGGGATGGTAAGTTCTCATGTAAGGCAGGGAAAAGATATCATCCATTTCCTGCATGGTAAGGGGCATGTGGGGCGGATTCTGCACCACATACAGCTGGTTGGGATAAGGCTCGATCAGGGGCTTTCCGTTGCAGAAATCGGTATTCTGATATTGAATGGCAAAGCTTTTGGCATACAGGGCTTTGTCAGCTTTCATTTCTTCGTAGGAAGGCAGCATCACGCTGTCATAAATCCCTTCCACATCCTTGGTCTTGTAGACCGTGCCGGGAATAAAAGTAATGTCTTTGACGTCAATGCCATGGTTCAGGGCATCTGCGATCTCCACAATGGACTTCTCTCCCATTCCATAGGACACCAGGTCTGCCTGGCTGTCCAGCAGTATGGAACGTTTAAAGCTGTCAGTCCAGTAATCATAATGAGCCATTCTGCGAAGACTTGCTTCAATGCCTCCGATGATGATAGGTACATCCCGGTATGTGCGGCGGATCAGATTGCCGTACACGGCAGTGGCGTGATCAGGACGTTTTCCCATCTCACCTCCGGGAGTATAAGCATCCGTGGCTCTTCTTTTCTTGGATACAGAATAATGATTTACACAGCTGTCCATATTGCCGGCTGATATCAAAAAGGCCAGTCTGGGCTTGCCCAAGATACTGATGCTTGCATCATCTTTCCAATCAGGCTGTGAAATAATCCCCACACTGTAGCCGTGGGACTTAAGTACCCTGCTGATGATGGCATGTCCAAAGGAGGGATGATCCACATAGGCATCCCCAATGATATATACAAAATCAAGCTGCTTTATACCACGCGCTTCCATATCCTGCTTTGATATGGGTAAAAATCCGTTACTCATTCCACAATCCTCTAAACGTTTCAATATAATAATCTGCCAGCTTTATTTTGGTCTCCCTGGTGTTTGCAGAGTACATATCTTCTACGGCACATACACGCATACCGGCACTTTTCCCTGCCTGAATACCAGCTATGATATCTTCAAACACAAGACATTCAGAAGGATCCACATTAAGGACTCCCGCCACCTTCAGATAGATATCCGGAGCAGGTTTGCCTCTGTCCACCTCACAGCCTGTCATAATACACTGAAAGAAGTTGTGCAGGCCATGGACATCTGCGATATTTTCTACCAATTGTCTGGAATTGCTTGTGGCAATGCCAAGCAGGATGCCTCGTTTCTTACATCCTTCGAGAAATTCATGGACCCCTTCCTTTAAGGGCACCTCATGAAGGTATTTATCCCAAGCCATGCGATTCCAGTCCTCTTTCATCTGTTCTATAGAGTCCGGAATGGGGAAATGGCATTTAAAATAGGCAGCTGTTTCTGAAAAACTCATACCTTCAATATTGCGCTGCAAATCCTCCGGCAGTGCAATGCCGAACTTACCCAGATATGCAATATCAATATCTTTCCAGATCCACATGGAATCCACCAAGGATCCATCCAGATCAAATATGACTGCCTTGATATCTTTTAACATTTCATGCATGCTTCTACCTCCTGTCCGGTTAACTCTCTATACTGGCCGGGTTCTAAGCTCACGTCTAAAGAAAGAGGACCGAAAGAGACTCTTTTCAGTGTCACTACTTCATTCCCCACTGCCTGCAGCATCCGTTTCACCTGATGAAAGCGGCCTTCGTGTATGGTGAGAAGAATCTGAGAGCATTCTTCTGTGACCTGATTCGGAAAGGATACCACGGCCGGCAGGGTAAGCTTTTCATCACCAATGTCAACACCCTGTTCCAGTCTGGTCTTATCTTCCGGAGTCAAAGGATTTCGAATACCGACCAGATAGGTCTTATCTACATGCTTTTTGGGGGAAAGCATGCGATGAGACAGGTCGCCGTCGTTGGTGATCAGAAGCAGACCGGTAGTATCCTTATCCACACGACCTACAGGAAAGAGGTTTTTGTCATTCACGTCTGTTAAAAGGCTGAGTACCGTGTCAGCAGTGTTGTCTGTGGTGGCAGATACTACGCCTGCCGGCTTATGAAGCATATAATAGGCGTATTTTTTGAAAGTACAGGATTCACCCCGCAGCACAACATTATCATTGTTTTCGTGGATTTTCAGATCCGGTTTTTTCACGATGATACCGTTGACGGTCACCAGCCCTTGTCTTACATAGTCCTTGATCTGACTGCGAGTTCCCATATTACAATCACATAAAAATTTATCTAAGCGAACCATATTTCACCTTCTTATTGTGCCGGGCAAATCATATACATATGAATATATCAATGTTTATGGAGTCTTGCATGACACGTTCTCTTAACAGATTTCGGGTTAAAAAAATGATATATACAGTATTTTTTCTTGTATTGATCTTTTTGATTCTGACCAATTCTCAGAAAAGTACCTATTACGCACTGTATGGCCTGAATCTCTGGTTTACGAAAATGATACCTTCCCTGCTTCCTTTCATGATTCTGTCAGGTATCATGGTGAGACTTCAACTGACAGCAGGCTTTGCCTCCCTCATGCATCCGCTCCTTCATCCGATTTGGCGCGTCAGAAAAAACGTTACCTATGCCATGATCATGGGATTCCTTTGCGGCTTTCCCATGGGGGCTCGTGTCACTTGTGATCTACATGACCGACATATGATAGGCGATAAAGAAGCCAACTTTCTTCTGGCCTTTTGTAATAATATCGGACCGGTTTATTTCACCGGCTTTGTACTGCCTTTGCTGAAGCGTACACAGATACTGCCTTACCTGATAGGAATGTATGGTCTTCCGTTTTTGTATGGGCTGCTGTTAAGGCATACTGTATACAAGAGCATGTCAGAAGCTTCTTCTTATCAGATTGCCTGTGATCAGAAAGCCACCCAAAAAGCTTATTCTATCCTAGAACAAATTGATGATGCGATCAACTCTTCCGTTCATGGAATACTGTCCCTTGGAGGCTATATGATTCTATTTAATCTGTTGAATCTCATACCGGCATCTATTGTAGATATGGTGTTACATGCCATAAATAGTAAAACCATTGCAGCAGGTAAAGTTCATTTTGTGGAGGCACTTCCTGCACTCATTGCTCCGATCCTGGAAATCACAGGTGGTCTGGGAATTCTGGAAGATCGGATGCCTCTATATTCCCTGTTACTTCTGCCCTTTGGGGGGCTGTCCTGTATGGCTCAGACGTACAGCATCATCAGACAAAGTAATCTTTCCATTCATACATACGTATATCACAAATTAATCCTGACAGGCATCACTGTCCTTTACTATGTGGGGTGGAAGACCTTTCTTCCTCAAAGTTTTTTGCTGTAAAGAGATATGCAGGCAACCATACCAGACCGGCTTTCTGTCCGGCCTGATACAGCAGCCTGCCTTTCAACATCCACTGTGCAGCTATATTGTGTTACGTATGTAACTACGTGCATTGGGCAGATGCCTATATGCAAATCAGGAAATGACATCCAGACCGGATGATACCTCATCTTCCATAGCCATAGTCTGCTCATCTTCTTCGTCTTTTGAAGAATGCAGTTCATTTCTGTTGGAATGAATGATATCCTGATACTGGTTCAGAGAGTTAAGCAGATTCTCATACTGAGAAGCAGCTGACTGGGAAGCTGATGAGATCAGGTTCTCTAAGTGTGCCAACATATCATCCATGTACTGCATGGCTGCCATTCTTACACCATTTGCTTCCATGGTGGCATTGTCAAGGATAGCCTGGGCCTGTTGTGTGGCCTCGCTGACAACTGCATTGGCCTGCTCATAAGCCTGCTGCATGATCTCATGCTCGCTGACAAGCTCAGAGGTCTGTGCAGTAGCTTCACTGATCATACTCTCAGCCTTGGCACGGGCATCGTTTAAAATGGCTTCTTTGTTACTGATGATTTTCTGGTACCTCTTAATCTCTTCCGGCGTCTTCATCCGAAGTTCTCTTAAGAGTTCTTCGATTTCATCCTTGTTCACGATAATGTTGGTACTGGACATAAACTGTGGTTTACAACCGTCAATGTACTCTTCGATTTCGTCGATTAACTGTTCGATCTTACTGCTCATGGGTGGTCTCCTTGCTTTGCATTGTTGGTGGTAGCTTAAACTTGCGTCAGCTGTTTTTATCTGGCAATTCCGTACTTTTTATAAATCAGATCCGCAACAAAGTCCGGTACACACTGTGAGATATCACCGCCGAAGCTTGCGATTTCCTTTACAGTGGAGGAACTTAAATATGCGTATTCCAGACTGGTCGTCAAAAATATCGTATCCAGTTTCTCGTCAGAAAACTTGCGGTTGGTCTGGGCGATCTGTAACTCATATTCAAAATCAGTGATCGCACGAAGTCCTCTCACAGCCACATGGAGATTCTTCTCCCTGGCATAATCGATCGTAAGTCCGCTAAAGCTGTCTATCTGTACATTTGGCAGATCTTTTGTTGCTTCTTCTAACATCTTAACACGTTCTTCTACAGAAAACAATGGTGTTTTTGTTTTATTATTGAGTACACTGACGATCAGTACGTCAAAAATATCTGCAGCTCTTCTGATAATATCCAGATGCCCATAGGTAACGGGATCAAAGCTGCCCGGATATACGGCTCTTTTCATAGCTTATCTCCATTCATGCTTTTTGGATAAATACGTGCTTATTGGTCTTGTATACCTTCTCACGTATCAATTGAAAGCCCAAAGAGGGAAGGTAGGAAAAATCAGTGTCCAAAGAAGCCTCTGCAACGATCAAACTCTCTTCCGTCACATAGTTCATTCCTTTCAGGACTTCCAATGCTCTTCTCTCATGCTCCTGATCATAGGGCGGATCCATGAAAATCACATCCACTTCTTTTTCGTAGATGCCGTTTAGACCGGCGCATGCATCCTGCTTTAATACAATAGCACGTTGTGTGAATTTTGTAAATGCCAGATTGCTTTGTATGCAGGAAAGTGCTTTCGGGGCATTCTCGATAAAATAGGCTTTGCGGGCGCCAC
>JAZRJO010000329.1:0-3336 GCA_045645825.1 Acetatifactor sp.
GCCATAATGTGATGCTTGAAATCATGCCGGCTCTTACGGGCTCTCTCCACCTGCTCTGCCAGCTCCGTATAATATTCCTCCTGCATGTTCAGACGACGTTCCATCTTAAGCTGCGCCTGCTTCACCAACACATCCTTGGCCACACTTTTACAGACAATGAGTGCCGTCGCCAGCATCAGATAATGACTGAGCAGCTGAAAGATCGTCTCTGCATACATATCACTGGGCACTGCCACATAACAGGTGAGAAACATTCCGATGGGTATGAACCACACCATCTTCCAATATCCCACTTCGTCCATATCCAAAAATGCTGTGACCGACCGCTTCAGCATATTCAGCCACACCGGAAAAGTGATCATAAACAACAGAAAAAACAACATCATCCCCACAAAATAGTCATCCACGTCATCAAAGCCAATGGACCAGCGCATAGCATACACCACGGTATTAAGGACACATTGGGCCACCAACAGCGAAAACCCACAGGTAAACAATAATTCCCGCCATCTGCTTCTCAAAACCAGAACATTTACCCCTGTAGATATCACGCCAAACAAAAACATGATAAACTTGCCGTATACAATCCCCATATCCCCCTGGCTTCCTATTACATAAAAAAACACTGCATTAACGAGCAGCAAAGCACCCTGTGCCCCAAACAAAATCCATTTCTGACGCAGACTATGTAACCGGGCAAAAGGCAGATACCGAAGCAACAGTCCCGGCAAATACATCACGATACTCAGCAATGTTAAAATTACCCACTTCATACGCCACCTCCTACTTATCCGACAACACCTTCCACTGATAATCCATATAAGCCCTTTTCACAGAAGCTCTGGAATCCTTAGGGATAGGTATCACCGTCCCATCAGACAGAAGCAACTTATCCGACGGAATCCCCTTGACCGCCCGAAAAGCCACCATGGCATAACGGACCGGTCTGAAAAAGTCTGCAGTCGGCAGCTTCTCTGCAAGCTGTGCAAAAGTAGACCGGGTCACATAATCCCGCTCCACCGTATGTATGATACAATTGTGACCATCTGACTCCAGCCAGATAATATCATTGACATAGATGGATTCCTCCACCCTGTCAACCCTCACTGTAATGGTCTTCAATGTGGTATAGATATGAAAAAAATCATCCAGCACATCAAAAAGCCTCTTCTCTTCCACCGGCTTCACCAGATACCGCATAGCCCTCACATCATAGGACTGTACGCCGTAGCCTTCCGAAGCAGAGCAAAATACAATCTTCGTCCGCTTATTGTCTGAAAACAGCTTCCTGCCCGTATCCATGCCATTGATCCCACCCATGAATATATCCAAGAAAAGCAGATGAAAACTGTCCGTGTCTCCCGCCAGAAATTTCTCCCCCGAGGCAAACTCCGTTATTTCCACCATAAGGTCATGCCGGTCCAGATACTTGGATATGGCATCGATCAATAATCTGCGGGCACTTTGTTCATCATCACATACTGCAATCTTAACCGGAAAATGTGTACCGGGCATAGGACCACTCCTTCCTTGCCAAAACAGCCTTCTTCCTTTTTAGGAATCCTTTTATTTTACCATGAATATCTGCAAAATTCAATGTTTTGGCACTAAAAAAGTAATAAAACAAAACAGCTGTTGAACCTAATCGGCAGCTGTTTCACTCACTTAGCGTTTTATCTTATAATCTCTTTTTTCTCAAAGTACATACGCGCCTCATAAGGACGTAGTGTAGTTGCATACCGGTCATTGTTATGGTCACACTCATAATTACACAATAACAGCTCCATATCCTGCCACTCTTCCTGCAGCGGCATCCGGAGAGTGTTATCAAAGAAGTTGCAGATCACCAGAAGTTTCTGATGTTCATTCTCCCGGGCATAGGCAAAGATATCCGGATCTTTTGGAAGTAAAAGTTCATACTTTCCATCCACCAGCACATCATAATCTTTTCTCAGCTGTATCAGTTTTTTGTAAAAGTGGAAGATAGAACCAGCATCTCTCATCTGATTGTGGGCGTTAATCTGTTTATAGTTGGGATTTACCTTGATCCAGGGGGTCCCCCCGGTAAATCCTGCATTGTCCGAATCGTTCCATTGCATGGGGGTACGGGCATTGTCACGGCCCTTGGCATAAATGGACTGCATTATGTCTTTTTCATCATAGCCCTTTTCCAGGCGCTCTCTGTACATATTCCGGATCTCGATGTCGCGGTAATCCGCTATTTCGTATTGCACATTGGTCATTCCCAGTTCTTCACCCTGGTAGATATAAGGTGTTCCCTGCATACCGTGAAGCAGCAGCGCAAGCATTTTCGCAGACTCTGCCCAATACTCCTTGTCATTCCCCCAGCGTGAGACGATGCGGGGCAGGTCATGATTATTCCAAAAAAGGCTGTTCCAGCCATAGTTATACAGTGATGTCTGCCATTTGCTCAGAATCTCTTTTAACTTCAGAACAGGCAAAGGCTTAAGATCCCACTTTTCTTTGCCTTCCTGCTGATCCAGCCCGATATGCTCAAACTGAAACACCATGGAAAATTCACTGCCGTCAGGATTGCTGTAAAGCCTGGCCCGCTGTATGTCTGCTCCCCAGGCTTCACCAACCGTGAGCAGATCGCCCTTTTGGAACGTCTCCCGGCTCAGTTCCTTAAGAAACTCATGAAGTCTGGGACCATTCACCGTAATCTTCTGATCCGGCTCCTTGGCAATCTGGTCGATCACATCCAATCGAAAGCCTCCTGCGCCCTTGTCCATCCACCAAAGGATCATATCATAAATCTCTCTGCGGACCTTTGGACTCTCCCAATTTAAATCCGGCTGCTTTGCCGAAAATTGGTGAAAATAATATTGTTTCAGTCCCGGCACCCACTCCCAAGCCGAGCCGCCAAAGACGCCTCGCATATCGTTGGGCGGTTGACCTTCCTCGCCATCCCTCCACACATAATAGTCATGGTACGGGTTGTCCTTACTTTTCTTGGCCTCAACAAACCAGCGGTGTTCATCGGAAGTATGATTCAGCACCAGGTCTATGATAATCCAGATGTCACGCTTCGCCGCTTCCTGAAACAAACGCTCCATATCTTCCATGCTGCCAAACATGGGATCAATATCCTGATAGTCTGAGATATCATAACCATTGTCATCCTGGGGGGACCGACATACCGGAGAAAGCCAGATAGCGTTGATCCCCAGATCTGCCAGATAATCCAGCCTCTGTAATATACCATTTAGATCACCGATACCGTCCCCATTACTGTCCTGAAAACTGCGGGGATATATCTGATAGATTACTGCTTTTTGCCACCATTTTTGTATCATTGCTGCCTCCGTAATTGGG
>JAZRJO010000330.1:0-1889 GCA_045645825.1 Acetatifactor sp.
AATGCCGGATCCCAACAGTAGAATGATGGCAAAAGAGAAATTACCCAAGAGCGGAATCTTGGCATACCACTGAAAATTGGTAGGAAAATCCCACAAGAAATCCGACAAGGGACCGATAAACGAAAACACTTTGTTTACTGACTGAAAAATTTCCTGCATACACGCTTCCTCCTTCTGCATTCTTTACTGACACCAAAAAGTTGCAACAGCCGACAAGCCACCGGCTATTGCAACCTTATCTGCTGTTTACACAAACTCTTTCACAGATTTGTAAACGCCCTCAGCGTCCAAGCCATACTTAGCTACCAACGCAGCAGCAGAACCGGATTCACCGAACACATCCTGCATACCCAGCTTCTTCACCGGAGTAGGAAGCTTTGCACACAGACAATCACAAACTGCACTTCCCAGACCACCGATGACTGAATGTTCTTCTACTGTCACAACCTTGCCGGTCTTCTTCGCACTCTGAATAATGATCTCCTCATCAAGAGGCTTAATAGTACAAATATTTATCACTTCTGCACTGATACCGTCTGCTGCCAGCTTCTCAGCAGCACCCAGGGCGGAATCCACACAGATACCGGTAGCCACGATGGTCACGTCCGTACCCTCACGTACCACAGTACCTTTACCAATCTCAAATTTATAATCCGGTCTGTCGTTGATCACAGGCACAGCTGCACGACCGAAACGGATATACACAGGTCCCTGATGCTCTACTGCCGCACGCACACATGCTTTGGCCTCCACATCATCGGAAGGACACATAACTACCATACCGGGAATGGTTCTCATCAGCGCCAGGTCTTCGTTACACTGGTGGGAGGCTCCGTCCTCACCTACCGTGATACCTGCATGGGTCGCACCGATCTTTACATTCAGTTGAGGGTAGCCTATAGAGTTACGAACCTGCTCAAAGGCACGTCCTGCCACAAACATGGCAAAGGAGCTGACGAAAGGAATCTTGCCTGTCAATGACAGTCCTGCCGCAATACCTACCATATTACACTCAGCAATACCACAGTCAATATGTCTGTCGGGATATGCTTTCTTAAAAATACCGGTCTTGGTAGCCGCTGCCAGATCCGCATCCAATACCACCAGCTGAGGATATTCTTCGGCAAGCTCTTTCAGCATATTGCCGTAACTTTCTCTTGTTGCAATCTTTTTCACTGCATCTGCCATTATGCCTCTTCCTCCTTTGCCAGTGCTTCTTCTATCTTCTGAAGGTCCGCCATAGCCACCTCAAACTCTGCATCGTTAGGTGCCTTACCATGCCAGTCTACCGCATTCTCCATGAAGGATACACCTTTACCCTTCACGCTGTGAAGCACGATACAGGCAGGCATGCCCTTAGTCTCCTTCGCTTCTTTGAAAGCAGCTCTAAGAGCATCAAAATCATGGGCATCCACATTCATCACATGGAAGTTAAATGCCTCGAACTTCTTATCAATGGGATAAGGAGAGCATACCTCATCCACAGCACCATCAATTTGCAGATTATTATTATCAACGATCACACACAGGTTATCCAGCTTGCGGTGTCCTGCGAACATGGCAGCCTCCCACACCTGACCTTCCTGGATCTCACCATCACCCAGCAATGTATATACACGGAAATCCTTTCCATCCATCTTAGCTCCCAGCGCCATACCTACCGCTGCGGAGATGCCCTGTCCCAGAGAGCCGGATGCCATGTCCACACCGGGAATATGAAGATTGGGATGTCCCTGAAGGTAAGAGCCCAGCTTACGCAGTGTGATCAGATCCTCCACCGGAAAAAATCCTCTATGAGCCAGTGCTGAATACAGACCGGGCGCTGTATGTCCCTTTGACAATACAAAACGGTCTCTATCCTCCCAGTGTGGATTCTTGGGATCAATATT
>JAZRJO010000331.1:0-2638 GCA_045645825.1 Acetatifactor sp.
CTTCAAGGATATAGGTTCCAGCCCGAAACCCTCTGGATAGATATCGAGATCTTCGTCTGCAATGAAGAATATATTATTTTCTTTTGTTGCCCTCAGACGGCCTAATCCAGGAAATACTACAGCCTTCTTGACATGAAGCACTGACTTCAGTTCAGCAACGAAATCCCTGATTATCTTTTCTGCAACTTCATAAGACAGATCGTTTGACTTTGCATAGAAACGCACCAAGGCGTCGCCCTCGTCCGGACGCGCCCTGAAATACAGCTTCCTGTATGGCGGATTGATGGTATAACCCTTATCGGAAAAATATGCGGGAACTGTTTCAGCCACAAAGCATCCGAGTCCCGGAAGGACCACTCTGTCATTGTCAAGGATCAGTTCCTTGACCATTTTAGATAAAAGATCGATGTCCATAAAGTCAGTTTTAGCGCCCGAGGTCAATTAATATCCGGATAGAAAAACAAATATACACAAAAAGTCGCTTATATCGTGCAAAATGCAGAAAAGTCGCTATTTTTTGAAAAATTTTTAGAAAAAAGTTTGGAGGTAAAGAAAAAATGTCTACCTTTGCAATCCCAAACGATAAGAACAGCGTTTGAGACAACAAAAAAAAGAAATTCACGAATAGCTCAGTCGGGTAGAGCATCTGACTGTTAATCAGAGGGTGCTTGGTGCAAGTCCAAGTTCGGGAGCACTCAAAATCAAGAGGTTACGAGAAATCGCAACCTCTTTTTCGTTATAATTACCTCTGTTTTGGGGGCTGAATAAACAGGTTTTCTGTCCTGATAGGGATATCATACTTTCTATCATAGAGAAACGCACAGCAGACATGCAGTTGGTCTAAAATGTCACACCTATAGTAACGAATGATTTAATTATAACATATAATCAATAGGCGATTGAATAGACAGAATGTTTTGGAGATCTCAAAATTGTTCTTACCTTTGCGCTGTGAGTTATAGCCGAAAGGCTAATTAAGGAAACAAATCAGGTATTCAGCCCCAAACTGAATGCCTTTTTTTATCCAGAGAAGTAAAAGCCGAGGGACGTACTTCTCAAAGTCGAAGCGTTTTTTGCAATTCCTTAATTACACGGCACTAACGCCACTATAACTCACATGAAAAAACAGCTTTCTATTTTGCTGAAACTTCGTATCGAAGTGGACGCTACTGAGAAACTTGTCAAAGTCAAGTCGTACAAGCGAATTGTCAATGGCAAGACAGTGAAAGTTCGTTCGCATTACAGACGCATTTGGGGTGCGTAGGTAAAAAGTAACGGATGATGCACGCTTTTTAGCGGTCTTCTTCCCCTCGGTGTTATATAACAGAGATAATGCATCAAAAATTATCTCTGTTTTTCATTTCTATAATCTTCTCAAACAAGGGCTTTACCCAAGGATTCTCATCGATAAATCTCACGACCTTACGGAAGTCATTCCAAAGGTTCAACATTTCGATACTTGGGGGAGCAAAAAAGGATGACTTTTCAGTCATCCTTTTTTCGTTATATAACCACGGAATATCGGAATCAGTCAATAAAGTCCGCTTTCTTTAAATAAACAATCACTCCTACCTGATGTTCCATATGACTTTCCGGCGTGATACGCTGAATACGGGCTTCAAACATCTTTGAGTATCCCTGGTCCATCAGGACGCAGAACTGTTCGTTAGCAGTACGAGGAATATAGCCAATCTTGTATCCATCGAAGTGTACTGCCACAGCATATGGATCAAATTTGTTACTTTCCTCACGAACGAGCTGGACCTTGTCACCAATTTTAAGCTGGTTCATAACCATGCAACCTTCCCAATAGGAGAACCCCGCAATGTCAAAGTGTGCGAAGTGTACATTTTGTGATTTAGTGTGGAACATATTACTTAGATTTATAGAAATTTTCACATGATGGCTTTGATTGATGATGCAAAGCTATATCACAAATGTGCTATTTTAAGGCACAGATAAACTAATTTAAACCTTCAGGATAAAATTCCACGAAATCCACATCGCTATTTAAAGAGTTCCATAGCCAGCTTCCAGAAAAATAGCTAACTTTAAGACTGAATTTAAATTTAGGCATATGAAGATATTATCCAGATTATTGATGGCCGGTGTTGCACTGCTTGTTGCAGGATGTAATGGCTCAGATATGGAACAGTACATCGATGAACTGTATGAGAGAATGTCGCAGGAGGAAAGGATAGCCCAGCTGAGGAGCGGGTATATGGACGACCTTTTCGATGAGGACGGAAATCTTGACCCGGCCAAATGCGAGGAACTGATTCCTTATGGACTCGGACACTTCTCCCAGTATGCTTCGCAAAAGCCGATGGACCCGAATATCCTCCGCGACAGAGTAGCTGCAGTCCAGGACTGGATCATGAATAATACCCCAAACGGCATCCCTGCACTTTTCCACGAAGAGGTTCTCACAGGTATAAACACAAAGGGAGCTACGGTCTATCCACAGCAGATCGGTCAGGCAGGTTCATTCAACCCGGAACTTGCCGAGCTCAAGACTCTGCAGACAGGACTTGCAATGAGAAAAATGGGAGGTATCTTGTCGCTTTCGCCTATGGTGGATGTCTGCCGCGTGCCTGGCTTCAACCGTCTTGAAGAATCATACGGAGAGGATGCATAT
>JAZRJO010000332.1:0-10770 GCA_045645825.1 Acetatifactor sp.
AAAATAAAAGTACTTCAGGGAGGAAAGTAACATGGCTAAAGTAGTAGTAATGGATCACCCGTTGATCCAGCACAAGATCGGATTGATCAGAAAGAAAGAGACCGGTACTAAGGATTTCAGACAGGCCATCGGCGAGATCGCCATGCTGATCTGTTATGAAGCCACCAGAGATCTGAAACTGGAGGATGTGGAGATTGAGACTCCCATCTGCAAGACCATGGCTAAGGAACTGCGTGGTAAGAAGATGGCTATCGTGCCGATCTTGAGAGCCGGCTTGGGAATGGTAGACGGTGTATTACAGTTGATCCCTGCTGCGAAGATAGGACATATTGGCCTGTATCGTGATCCTGAGACTTTGAATCCTGTGGAGTATTATTGTAAACTACCTTCAGACTGTGCAGAGCGTGAAGTGTTTGTGGTAGATCCCATGCTGGCAACCGGCGGTTCTTCTGTGGCTGCGATTCAGATTTTAAAGGACAAGGGTTGTAAGAATATTCATTTCATGTGCATTATTGCTGCTCCGGAAGGTGTGGCCAAGATGAAGGAGTGCCACCCGGATGTGGACATGTACATCGGTGCGCTGGATGAGAAACTAAATGACCATGGTTATATTGTTCCCGGTCTGGGCGATGCAGGAGACCGTATTTTCGGAACCAAGTAGGAGTAGAGTATGGGCGGTAAGAGAGAAGATTATATCAGTTGGGATGAATATTTTATGGGAGTGGCAGCCTTGGCCGGCATGCGGTCAAAGGACCCCAATACTCAGGTGGGAGCCTGTATTGTCAGTGATGACAACAAGATTCTTTCCATGGGGTACAACGGATTTCCCTGTGGATGTTCGGATGAAGAGTTCCCTTGGGAGAGGGAGGGCGGTATGCTTGAGACCAAGTACGCTTTTGTGACACACAGTGAACTGAATGCCATTTTAAATTATAGGGGAGGTTCTTTAGAGGGAACCAAGCTATACGTGTCATTGTTTCCCTGTAATGAGTGCGCCAAGGCGATCATTCAGGCAGGAATCAAAACAGTGGTATATAAAAGTGACAAGTATAAGGGTACTCCGGCCAATGTGGCATCCAAGCGGATGTTTGACGCGGCAGCGGTTCAGTATATCAAGTATACCCGCAGCCGCACGGATATTATATTGGAAGTGTAGATTTGAATTTAGAAAGGCAAGGTAGTAAGCGGCGTGAGAAGAAGTTTAACCGCAATGAAAAAGATGAGACGAATCGTAGCAATGATCGTTCTGGTGTCTGTGACAGCAGGTGCTTATCCTGTGGCTTCTTATGCCTCTACTACTCAGCAGAAGATTGATAAGACTGAGAAGGAAAAGAACGAACTGGAAGGGAAGCTGGATGATAAGCAGGATGAGCTTGAGAACCTGAAAGGCGAACAAAACAGTCTGAAGGGTCAATTGAGCAACTTAAACAGCGAACTTACGGAAGTTAGCAATAATCTGGCCAGTCTGGAGAATCAGATTGCTGTGAAGGAGCATGAAATCGTGGACACTCAGGTTTCGTTGGAGGAAGCCAGGCAGACAGAGGCGCAGCAGTATGCCAGCATGAAGACCAGAATCCGCTATATGTACGAGAGTGGTGAGAAATCTTATATCGAGGCGTTCTTTTCGGCAGAAAATCTGGCAGAGTTTTTGAATGCGGCAGACTACTTTGAGCGGATTGCAGAATATGACCGCATGATGCTGGATGATTATGAAGCCAATCGTCAGTTTATCGAGAGTGAGGAAGCAAGGCTTCAAAATGAGAAGATAGAGCTGGCCGGCTTAAAACAACAGGCAGAGAACGAAAGAAACCGTGTATCCGGACTGATCAACAAGACATCCCAGTCTATCAGTCAGTATGCGGAGCAGATTTCAGATGCAGAAGCAAAAGCCCTTGCATACGAAGCTGAGATTAAGAAAAAGGAACAGGATCTGAAAAGTCTGAAAAAGAAACTGGCCGAAGAAATCGCCATATCACAGGCGGCAGCCCAGGGCCAGTGGAGGGATATCTCTGAAGTGACATTCGAAGAAAGTGACAGAAAGCTTCTGGCCAATCTGATCTACTGCGAAGCAGGCGGTGAACCATATGAAGGTCAAGTGGCTGTGGGGGCAGTGGTGATCAACCGGCTGCTCAGTGCCAAGTTCCCTAATACGATTGTGGGAGTCATCTACCAGAATAGACAGTTCTCGCCGGTGGCAAGCGGACGACTGGAGTTGGCACTTGCCCAGGACAAGGCTACGGAGAAATGTTACCGTGCTGCAGATGAGGCTATGAGCGGCGTCACCAATGTGGGAAATTGCCTCTTCTTTAGAACGCCCATTGAAGGGTTGACGGGCATATCCATTGGGGGGCATATTTTTTACTAGGTTGCTTAGATGGCGGTGTTCTGTGATGGAGGAACCCCATACTTTTTCTTAAAAGCCCGGCTGAAGTATAATGGGTCTTCATATCCCACAGAGTTAGCCACCTCGTAGAGAGTATTATAATCCCCATTATCTATGATTGCTTTGGTTTGTGTCAGGCGCTTATTGATCACGTAGTTTTGTGGTGTGGTTTTAAACTGTGCCACAAAGTGTTTTCGAAAGTAGGTATCTGATATGCCGCACAGCGCATGAAGGTTATCAATCTTTAGATTGCTGTCAAAGATGTGTTCTTCCAGATACGTAATGGCTGGTTTGAGACTTTCTGATTTGCGGTGGTATTCTGCTTTGTCACAGGCTACCGTGTAAGCCAGAATTTCATAAAAAACAGAAGTACATTGATATACATCAAAGGTGGTTCGAAAGAGCCACCTTTTCGCTAATCTGGTACTGACATGGTTGATATCCATGAAATTGCTGAGGGGATAAATCCGTGGGGCAGGAGCCGGAATCAAAGCATCAAAATTAATCAACACATATCTGCCCTCATCATTGGAGATGCGCTGTACGAGGTAGCTGGCGCCCTTCGGAATAAAAAGCATCTCTCCGGTCTTGTGGTATAGTGTCACATTCTCAAAATCGTATCGGCTCTCTCCACTGAGTCTGAAAACGAACGCATGGCTGGAGCGATCCTTGTAAAGACGGCGGATGGTGGAAGTCCCCTGTATTATATTAATCAGTTCTAAATTTTCTATATGTTCAAACATAGTATCACCATAAAACACTATATCATATCATATTAATATTTGCGATATCTGTTCGGAAAAATCCATGTTCTTCTGAAGTTTCCATTTACTTATTTGAGAATTGTGTTATAACAGTAAAGGATAACAGAGAGGTGAGGCACGTTGCCATATCATAGAGCACTAGATGCACCGGGCTTCAGAATGGGAGGAATTATGGTAATCATAACATTAGAACAAGTATCCATACTGCTAATATTTTCAGTGATCGGATACCTATTATGTAAGAAAAAGCTGGCAAACAGTGGACATGCCAAGCTGCTGTCCACAATGGAAGTATACGTTTTCCTGCCTTGTAAGGTTTTTCAGACGTTTTCATCGAAATTTACAGTAAACTATATCCGTGAGAAGTATTACTTTATCATATTATCTGCGGTGATCCTGCTGATCGTATGTGTGGCAGCATACTTTTTGGCAAAATTATTCTCTAAAAGACCATACGAACAAGAAGTTTATACCTACTCTTTGGTGGTGCCCAACTACGGGTATGTGGGCTATGCGCTGGCAGAAGGGCTGTTCGGAAGCGAGATGCTTCTGAACATGATGATATTTGCCTTGCCGGTAATGATCCATACATACACCATCGGTTTCAGTATGCTGACCAATCGCAAGTTCACCTGGAAAAGATTGCTACAGCCCAATGTCATTGCCATTGCCTTAGGATGTGTGGCAGGTCTTACAGGAATGCAGCTTCCCGGTGTGGCAGAGGCTGTGATTACCAAATCTGCGGCATGTATGGCTCCGGTAAGTATGATTCTGGCAGGCATGACCATATCAGAATTCCGGCTGAAGATGTTGTTACTTAACCTGAAATACCATATTATGACACTACTGCGTCTAATTGTGATTCCTTGTACTTTGGCGTTTGCAGTACGGCAATTGGTAGGCCCCCAGGAGGCGTTACTGACAATTTTGCTTTATGCCATGCCTTGCGGTATGAACACCATAGTGTTTCCTAAGCTGGTGGGGGAAAATTGCGAGATTGGGGCAGGACTTGCGTTTATCTCCAGTGTCCTTGCCTGTATCACTATACCGATATGTGTGGGCCTGTTTGCTTAGAAGCCTGATAGAAGAGAGATTACAGTTTGCCTGTGCCATAAAATTACAATTTTTAGAAATTTTACAGAAATTTTATTGCAGATTAGTTCACATCACTGGACAATTACATTTTTTTTGGATATAATTTATTTTAGCAAAATCTTAACGGTGTTAATGCTTTGTGAAAAGGCCGGCAGAGAGGAGTTGGGCGATGAAGAAGAATAAACCCTATGACAGAACCGTATACCAGTCTCTGACCATGATTCTGCAGTTTGGTATTAATATGATCGTGCCTATTGCTATGATGACAGCCTTAGGGATTTGGCTTGACAGGAAGTTTGAAAAAGGCTATTTTACCATGATACTTTTTGTGGTGGGAGCCATTGCAGGCGGGCAGAATATTTACCGCATGGCCAAGAACATCTATAGTGCACCGGCAGGGAAGGAAGACCAAAGTAAGTTATGAATTGGAAAGAAGTTCTGAGAAAGAAGAACAGAACACTTTTGGAAATGCATATAGGGATGCTTTTTTTCGGCCTTTTGTGCCAAGGCGCAGGAGGACTTTGTGCGCTTGGTGGAGTGAAGGCTCTTCAGGATCAGAGGGATTATTCTTTCAGTCTTTGGTTTGGTGTGGTCCTGGCCATGCTGTCGGCTATCCATATGTACAGAACCTTGGATCGCTCTCTTGACCAGGGGGAAGCAGCAGTGAAGCTGATTTTTAAAGGTTATGGGATCAGATATGTATTAATTGTGCTGATTATGTTAATTATTATTATGACGAAGATCATGAATCCGCTGGTGGTATTTTTGGGGTATATGAGCCTGAAAGTAACGGCGCTTATGCAGCCGATTACTCATAAATTAACCAATTATTATTTTCAGGAGACAGATCCGGAGCCAGAGCCGATGCCGATTGAGGAAGAAGGAGACCCGGAGGAAAGTAAATCTGTGAAGAAGAAAGAAGTAGAATCGGTATCTTAAGAAAGGTGGTGAAAGTATGGAGCATGGAATCTTGTTATCCGCATCCTCAGATATTGATGTAATGGTGCATGGCGTGTTTAAGTACAGTTTCTTCGGCCATGAAGTGTGGATAACAACGACACATGTGTGTCTGCTGATCGTGATGATCATTTTGATCGGCTTTTCTGTTGTGGCGGGAAGCGTCATGAGGAAAGGGACAGAGGTGCCCGGTGGTTTTCAGAATGTAGTAGAGCTGATAGTGGAGAAGCTGGACGGCATGGTAGATATGACCATGGGTAAGAATGCGGCCAAGTATTATAATTATATTGGCACAGTTTTTATCTTTATTCTGTTCAGTAATATTTCAGGTCTGTTGGGATTACGTCCGCCTACCGCAGATTATGGTGTCACGTTTCCGTTAGGTGTGCTGACATTTATATTGATTCATTATAATCAGTTAAAGTATCAGAAGCCTAAGGATATCTGGAAAGATATGTGTTCGCCGCTGCCGCCATGGCTTCCTATATGGCTGCCCATTAATGTGATCAGTGAAGTTGCAGTGCCGATCTCGCTGTCTTTGCGTTTGTTTGCCAATATTTTGTCAGGTACCATTATGATGACGCTGGTGTACGGACTGCTTGGCTGGATCGCTACCATATGGCCTGCTGCACTGCATGTGTATTTTGATTTGTTCTCCGGAGCTATTCAGACATATGTTTTCTGTATGCTGACAATGACTTATATCAATAACGCGATTGGAGAAACCGAGTAACTGTTAATTATTACTTAATTTATAAAAATCAGGAGGAAATTACAATGGAATTCAATGAAAGCTTTATCTTAGGATGTTCTGCAATCGGTGCAGGTCTGGCACTTATCGCAGGTATCGGACCCGGTGTAGGACAGGGTATTGCAGCAGGACATGCTGCCGCAGCAGTAGGACGTAACCCGGGTGCAAAGTCCGCCATCACTTCTACCATGCTTCTTGGTCAGGCAGTAGCAGAGACCACAGGTCTGTACGGTCTGTTGATCGCGATCCTGTTATTGTTCGTAAAACCGCTGTTGTGGTAAGAAGCCGGAAAGGAGACAGGAAATGATACTATTAACCGGAGGCGAGACTTATGACAGAATGTTTGGCCTTGACTGGCAGCTTCTGGCAGATTCTGTGCTGACGCTGATCGCAGTCTTTATCCTGTTCACACTCATGAGCTACTTCCTGTTCAATCCGGCGCGGAAGATGTTAAGTGACCGTAAGCAGAAGATCAAAGGCGAGCTGGATGAAGCCAAGGCCAATCTGGATCAGGCTCTTTTGATGAAGGCGGAATATGAAGAGAAGCTGAAAGGCATCAATCAGGAAGCTGAGTCTATCTTAAGTGAAGCCCGCCGCAGAGCTTTGGACAATGAGAACAGAATTGTGGCACAGGCGAAGGAAGAAGCTGCGCGGATTATGGAGAGAGCCCACACGGAGGCTTTGTTAGAGAAGCAGAAGATGGCGGATGATGTGAAGAAGGAAATGATCACACTGGCATCTCTCATGGCAGGCAAGGTGGTGGCGGCTTCCATTGACGCGAAGGTTCAGGATCAGCTGATTGATGAAACGCTAAAAGAAATGGGTGAGAACACATGGCTAAGCTAGTATCCAAGACATATGGAGAGGCTCTGTTTACCATCGCCATGGAAGAGGATAAAAGCATGCTTTTCCTGGAAGAGGTGGAGGGAATCTTAAAGATCCTGAAAGAGAATCCGGATTTTGACAAGATGATGCAGCATCCCGGCATACCCAAGCAGGAGAAGCTTGCTATGATAGAGCAGGCTTTTGCAGGACATGTCAGTGATGAGATCACGGGATTTTTGAAGATTGTGGTGTCTAAGGAGCGATATGGTGAGCTTCAGGAGATTTTTCGGTATTTCATTGATAAAGTGAAAGAAGCCCGGAGAATCGGTATTGCCCATGTGACCACTGCAGTGGAACTTTCTGAGGATCAGAAAGCACAGGTGCAGGCGAGACTGATCGAGACCACAGATTTTCGCACCATGGAGATGCATTATCAGGTGGATCCTAAGATCATCGGCGGGATGATTATCCGGATCAAAGACAGAGTAGTGGATAGCAGTATCCGCAGTAAATTAAATGATTTGACCAGACAGTTATTACAGATTCAGCTCGGCTAGAACCGGCTGATCAAGGCTATAGAAAAGAAGAAAGGCTACAGAATCATGAATTTGAGACCAGAAGAAATAAGTTCCGTGATCCGCGAGCAGATTAAGAGATATGCCACGAAACTGGATGTATCCGATGTGGGTACCGTTATCCAGGTGGCTGACGGTATCGCTCGTGTACACGGACTGGAAAATGCCATGCAGGGTGAACTTTTAGAGTTCTCGGGTGGCGTATACGGCATGGTGCTGAACCTGGAAGAGGACAACGTAGGCGCGGTTCTTTTGGGAAGCCAGAAGAATATTAATGAAGGGGACATTGTAAAGACCACAGGACGTGTGGTTGAGGTTCCCGTAGGCGATGCGTTGCTTGGCAGGGTTGTCAATGCACTGGGCCAGCCCATTGACGGCAAAGGGCCCCTCGCCACAGACAAGTACCGTCAGATTGAAAGAGTGGCAAGCGGTGTGATCACCAGAAAGAGTGTAGATACCCCGCTGCAGACCGGTATCAAGGCCATCGACTCTATGGTGCCCATCGGAAGAGGCCAGCGTGAGTTGATCATCGGTGACCGCCAGACAGGTAAGACGGCCATTGCCCTTGATACTATCATTAACCAGAAGGGCCAGAATGTAAAATGTATTTATGTGGCAATCGGCCAGAAAGCTTCTACCGTTGCCAATATTGTAAAGACTTTGGAAGAACATGGCGCCATGAACTATACCACAGTAGTGGTTTCCACAGCAAGTGACCTGGCACCCTTACAGTATATTGCACCTTATTCCGGCTGTGCCATCGGCGAGGAATGGATGGAGAACGGCGAGGACGTATTGGTAGTATATGATGACTTGAGTAAGCATGCTACCGCTTATCGTACCCTGTCTTTGCTGCTTCGTCGTCCCCCCGGACGTGAGGCTTATCCCGGTGATGTATTCTATCTGCATTCCAGATTGCTGGAGCGTGCAGCCAGAATGAATGAGGAGTACGGCGGAGGTTCTCTGACAGCCCTTCCTAGCATCGAGACCCAGGCCGGCGATGTATCTGCCTACATCCCCACCAATGTGATCTACATCACAGATGGTCAGATCTATCTGGAGACAGAGATGTTCAATGCAGGTTTCCGTCCCGCGGTGAACGCAGGTCTGTCCGTATCCCGTGTAGGTGGTGCGGCTCAGATCAAAGCCATGAAGAAGATTGCGGCCCCCATTCGTGTGGAGCTGGCACAGTATCGTGAACTGGCTGCGTTTTCACAGTTTGGTTCTGAATTAGATGCGGATACCAAGGAGAAGCTGGCACAGGGTGAGCGTATTAAGGAAGTGTTAAAGCAGCCTCAGTATCGTCCCATGCCCGTACAGTACCAGGTTATCATCATCTATGCAGTGACCAAGAAATATCTTTTGGATGTGGCAGTAGAAGATATACAAGAGTTTGAAAAGCAGTTCTTTGATTTCCTGGATACCAAGTACCCTGAGGTGCCAAACAGTATCGCAGAGGAAAAAGTGATGAGCGAAGAGACAGAGGTTACTCTGAAAAAAGCCATCGAAGAATTTAAGAAGAATTGGAATCAATTTAAGTAGAGGAACAAGTTATGGCATCAATGCGAGACATTAAGCGTCGAAGAGGGAGCATACAAAGCACCCAGCAGATCACCAAAGCCATGAAGCTGGTTTCTACGGTAAAGCTGCAGCATGCCAGAACGGAAGCGGAGAAGTCCAAGACCTACTTTGACTGTATGTACGAGACCGTGAAATCTATTCTGTCCAGTGTAGGAGATATGGACCACCCATATCTGGTACCCGGCAATGCCAAGAAGAAAGCAGTGATCGTCATTACCTCTAACCGTGGTCTGGCAGGCGGTTACAATTCGAATGTGGTAAAACTGGTCACCAGACACGAAGGCTGGGAAAAAGAAGAATTGCAGATTTATGCCATCGGTAACAAGGGAAGGGAAGCGCTTGCCCGTAACGGTTATGAGATTGCAGAGGATTTATCTTTCATGGCAGAAGCCCCTGCCTTTCGCGCAGCCATGGAGCTTTCCGACAGGCTTCTAGAGCTGTTTCGTGCAGGCGAGATCGGAGAGATTTATCTGGCATATACTTCTTTTAAAAACACAGTGAGCCATGAGCCTACCCTGCTTCGTCTTCTGCCGGTGGAACGGGAGTTCTGTGTACAGAAGGAGCGAGTACAGGAAAGTGATGCACAGGAGAGCAGTGCTAAGGTGCTTATGAACTTTGAACCGGCTGATGAAGAGGCACTGAATATGATCATCCCCAAGTATATTACCAGTCTGATCTATGGTGCGTTAAAGGAAGCCATTGCCAGTGAAAACGGAGCCAGAATGCAGGCCATGGACAATGCCACCAGTAATGCAGAGGAAATGATCAGTGATCTGACGCTGAAATATAATAGAGCAAGACAAGGCACTATCACACAGGAATTGACAGAGATTATTGCAGGAGCAGAGGCAATCTCCTAGCAATCAGAAAGGAAACTTAAAATGGCAGGAACAAATAAAGGAAAGATTACCCAGATCATCGGTGCGGTACTGGATATCCGTTTCGACGAAGGGAAGCTGCCCCAGATCAATGAGGCCATTGTGATCCCCACCAAAGGCGGTGATTTGACAGTGGAAGTATCCCAGCATCTGGGAGACGATACGGTCAGATGTATTGCCATGGGACCTACAGATGGTATGATCAGAGGAATGGAAGCCATCGCTACCGGGGCGCCCATATCCGTTCCCGTTGGTGAGAATACACTGGGACGTATCTTCAATGTACTGGGTAAGCCCATTGACAATAAGCCGGCACCGGAGGGCGTGACCTATGAGCCCATTCACAGACCGGCGCCACAGTTCGAAGAACAGTCCACAGAGACAGAGCTTTTGGAGACCGGTATCAAGGTAGTAGACCTTCTTTGCCCATATCAAAAGGGTGGTAAGATTGGTCTGTTCGGCGGTGCAGGTGTAGGTAAGACTGTTTTGATCCAGGAGCTGATCCGTAACATTGCCACAGAACACGGTGGATATTCCGTATTTACCGGTGTGGGAGAGCGTACCCGTGAGGGTAATGACCTGTATCATGAAATGCAGGAGTCCGGCGTTATCGATAAGACTACCATGGTCTTCGGACAGATGAATGAGCCACCCGGAGCCAGAATGAGAGTAGGGCTTACCGGCCTTACTATGGCAGAATACTTCCGTGATAAAGGTGGTAAGGACGTATTGCTTTTTATTGATAATATTTTCCGTTTCACACAGGCCGGAAGTGAAGTGTCTGCATTGCTTGGACGTATGCCCTCCGCAGTAGGATATCAGCCCACCCTGCAGACCGAAATGGGTGCTTTGCAGGAGCGTATCACCTCCACCAGAAACGGTTCCATTACTTCCGTACAGGCAGTATATGTGCCTGCGGATGACTTGACAGACCCGGCACCGGCTACCACCTTTGCCCATC
>JAZRJO010000333.1:0-4872 GCA_045645825.1 Acetatifactor sp.
GATATCTGTGCCGGCTTCTGTGATGGCTGTAGCCAAAGCTTATCGCAAGGAACAGCTCCAGTACCGCATGGCGATCGGCTCTCAGTGGGCAGGTGATAATTATATTTTTATTCAATGGAACGGTAAGCAGATGTACCCGGATACGCCCTACAACACGTTTAAACGCATTATCCGGCGTCACAATGATCAGACTACCAAAGAATCGGAGAAGCTCCCTGACATTCCTCTGCATGGCTTACGACACACATCAGCCACCCTTTTAATCAGTCAGAATGTGGATGTCAAGACCGTTTCAAACCGTCTGGGGCATTCTCAGACAAGTACCACAATGGATATTTACAGTCACGCCCTGCAGAAAATGGATGAGCAGGCAGCGGCCACCTTGGATACCCTGTTAGCCAAGAAAGCATAATGTTAGTCAAATGTTAGTCAAGTACGAAAAAAGCACCCCGTCATGGAGTGCTTTCTTTTCTAAAGCCCTTGATTATACAAGGTTTTCTGCGCGTGCGCTAGAAGATTCGAACTCCCGACCTTTTGGTCCGTAGCCAAACGCTCTATCCAGCTGAGCTAAGCGCACATGTGTCAAGGCTTATCGCCTGCAACATTGACTATTTTAACTTCTAATTGGTAATTTGTCAATACCCATTTTGAAATTTTTCAAAGTTTTTTCTTAAAAAAACTGTATGGTTTTTCCGCATTTTGTGTTATACTGTAATCTGAGTATGATTACAGGAGGAAAAAACATGCTGGAACTTCAAAATATCTCCTTCCGGATATCTGACGAAAAGTCAGCACAAAAGGAAATCATTAAGAATATCAGCCTGACCATAAACGACAATCAGTTTGTAGCCATTACAGGTCCTAACGGCGGTGGCAAATCTACACTTGCCAAGCTGATCATGGGCATCGAACAGCCCACCAGCGGAAAGCTGCTTTTCAATGGAACAGACATTACACATATGAGCATCACGGAGCGTGCACGTTTAGGGATCAGCTTCGCCTTTCAGCAGCCTGTGCGTTTTAAGGGCATTAAAGTAAAAGACTTGATCACATTAGCCTCAGGCAGTCAGCTGACCACTGCCGGTGCCTGCGAATACCTTTCTAAGGTAGGCCTCTGCGCCAGAGATTATATTAACAGGGATGTAGACGGCAGTCTCTCAGGCGGTGAGCTGAAACGCATTGAGATCGCTACCATCATCGCACGCAACACTCCTCTGTCCGTATTTGACGAGCCGGAGGCCGGAATTGACCTGTGGAGCTTCAATAACCTGATCAAAGTCTTCGAGGAGCTGCACGATACCAGTAACAACTCTCTGATCATCATCTCCCATCAGGAGCGTATCCTGAATATCGCAGATGAGATGGTAGTGATTGCCGGCGGCACAATTCAGTCCAAGGGCCCCAGGAAGGATATCCTGCCGGGACTTTTAAGCGGAACCGGAAGCTGCCGCTTCTACCAATAGAGAGGGAGGATTTATAGAGATGGATGCAATTCAGAAGAATCTGTTAGAACAGGTGGCAGGGCTTCACGAGATGCCTACCGGTGCTTTCAACATCAGAGCCAACGGCCAAAGTGTGGGACGTTCCACCACTGCTCATATTGATATTGTGACAAAAGAAGACAAACAGGGTATTCATATCGTGATCAAGCCCGGCACCAAAAAAGAAAGCGTACACATTCCCGTTGTATTAAGCCAAAGTGGCCTCACTGAGATGGTATATAATGATTTCCACGTAGGTGAGGACTGTGATGTGACCATTGTAGCCGGCTCCGGCATCCACAACAGCGGATCAAAGGACAGCCGCCATGACGGTATCCATACTTTTTACATCGGCAAAAATTCCCATGTGAAATACGTAGAGAAGCACTACGGCAGTGGTGACGGAACCGGCGAACGGATCATGAATCCGGAGACTATTATTCATCTGGAAGAAAATAGTTACCTGGAAATGGAAACGGTACAGATCAAAGGCGTGGACTCTACCAAGCGTGCCACCAGTGCAGTACTTGCCGATGGTGCCAAACTGGTAGTGACTGAGAAGCTGATGACCCATGGAAAACAATACGCAGAAACCTCTTTTAATGTAGACTTAAATGGAGCAGGTTCAAGCGCCAACGTCATCTCCAGGTCTGTGGCAAGGGATGATTCCCGCCAGCTGTTTTTAGCCAAGATTAACGGTAATAATAAGTGTGCCGGCCATTCCGAGTGTGACGCCATCATTATGGATAACGCCAAGATCAGCGCCATTCCCGAGATCACGGCTAACAGCCTGGATGCAGAGTTGATCCATGAAGCAGCGATTGGTAAGATCGCAGGGGAACAGATTATAAAACTGATGACGCTGGGTCTTACGGAAGCTGAAGCTGAAGCGCAAATTGTGAATGGATTTCTAAAATAATCTTTGATCCTTATAAGTATAACAGGTGCGAAACATGTACTTTAAAGTTTCACACCTGTTTATTTTTTTGCATATATTTTTTTCTTCCACATAGATATTTTCTTAAAAGCTGGTAATGCTACATACTGATCAGTAAGTCTTTAAGGAGGTATTCATGAAGCGAGAGAAAAAAACAATGGACGGAAATCATGCGGCTGCCCATGTGGCTTACGCCTTTAGTGAGGTGGCTGCCATTTATCCCATCACCCCCTCTTCTACTATGGCGGAATATATCGACGAATGGTCAGCACAAGGGCGAGAAAATATCTTTGGTCATCCTGTAAAAGTAGTAGAAATGCAGTCAGAAGCAGGTGCTGCCGGGACAGTTCATGGCTCTTTGATCGCAGGAGCACTCACAAGTACATTCACGGCTTCCCAGGGATTGTTACTTATGATACCCAATATTTACCGCATTGCCGGTGAGCATTTGCCGGGAGTGTTTCACGTGGCAGCACGTACCATTGCCACCCATGCCTTGTCCATATTCGGCGATCATTCCGACATTTATGCCTGCCGGCAGAGCGGCGCCTGTATGTGGGCTTTGAGCAGTGTACAGGAAGTTATGGATCTGTCTCCTGTGGCACATTTAGCAGCCATACAGGGGCGCCTGCCTTTTATCAACTTTTTTGATGGGTTTCGCACTTCCCATGAGATGCAGAAAATTGAAATCTGGGATTACAAGGATCTGAAAAGTATGGCCGATATGCAGACCATTGCAGATTTTCACCGTAGTGCCCTGGATCCTGAACATGCACGTATGATGGGTTCTGCCCAAAATCCTGATATTTTCTTCCAGGTCCGGGAGGCAAGTAATCCGGTTTATCAAAATATGCCGGCTGTTGTGGAAGCGAATCTTGAGAAGATCAACAGCCGCCTGGGAACTCAGTATGGACTGTTTGATTATTACGGTGCACCGGATGCCACCCATGTCATCATCGCCATGGGCAGTGTCTGTGAGACCATTGCAGAAGTGATCGATCATCTGGGAAAAAGTGAGCCTACCGGCAAATACGGTTTGGTCAAAGTACATCTTTACCGGCCTTTTTCCGCCAGTCATCTGCTAAATGCTCTGCCCCCTACGGTCCGTCAGATCACGGTACTTGACCGCACCAAGGAACCGGGGAGTGTGGGAGAACCATTGTATCTGGATGTCCTGGCAGCTTTGAAGGGCTCTGTCTTTTCACAGATTCCCATTTACAGCGGACGCTACGGTTTGAGTTCTAAAAATACCACTCCCAGTCAGATCGTTGCTGCCTTTCACAACCGGGAAAAGAAGCATTTTACCATTGGGATCCATGATGATGTGACCCACCTGTCTCTGCTTTTGCCTCCTAAGATTCATTCCCTGCCACAGGGGACAGTCAGCTGCAAATTCTGGGGACTTGGGGGTGATGGTACTGTCAGTGCCAATAAGAACGCCATCAAGATTATCGGTGATCATACAAATCTGTATGTGCAAGGGTATTTTGAATATGATTCCAAAAAATCAAGAGGACTTACCATCTCCCACCTGCGCTTTGGGACTTCTCCCATCCGCTCTACCTATCTGGTAGATGTGGCAGATCTGGTGGCATGTCATAACCCGGTGTACCTGCATAAATATAAAATGGCTCAGGAATTAAAGGATGGCGGTACTTTCCTGCTAAACTGCTATTATAAAGAAAAAGATCTGGAGGACTATATTCCCGACCAGGTAAAGCGTTATCTGGCAGAGCATCACATTCATCTGTATCTGATCGATGCCATCCGCATCGGAAAAGAGATCGGCCTGAATAATAAGATCAGCACCATTTTACAGGCTGCATTTTTCCGACTGTCCGGACTCCTGCCCGCCGAAGAAGCAAAGCAGCTGATGAAAGAGGCAGCCAAAGCCAGTTATAGCAGTAAAGGTGAGAAAATATTACAAATGAACTATGATGCCATTGAAAGAGGCTTTTCGGAGGTCTATGAATTTCCCATTCCCGAACATTGGAAGACACTTGCAGATAACGTGACGCACTCTACAGGGAAATCCTATGACTCCAAACTCCTGCCGGATCACCCTGACACGCTTACCTTTGTAGAAAATATTCAGAAACAAGTGACCATGCAGGAAGGCAACGCACTTCCCGTATCAGCCTTTTTGCCCTACGCCGATGGCTCCTTCCCCTCCGGTTCCACCGCCCATGAACGGCGGAACGTAAATACCGAAGTGCCTGTGTGGATTCCGGAAAACTGTATTCAATGTAACCGCTGCTCATATGTATGTCCTCATGCTGTGATACGACCCTGTGTCATGAACAGTGAAGAAGCAGATCAAGCACCACAAGGGATGCCCAGCCTGCCTATGACAGGCATGGATGGATACCATTTCTCCATTACAGTATCGGAGGTGGACTGCACCGGTTGTGGCTCCTGTGCAGGGGTCTGCCCCGGTAAAAAAGGAGAAAAAGC
>JAZRJO010000334.1:0-3711 GCA_045645825.1 Acetatifactor sp.
GAAGAAACTGTGGAAGAAACAGCGGAAGAAACTTCGACGGAAACATCTGTGGAAACAATAGATGAACCCAAAGAAAGCAATATCCAATTAATGATGGTCGGAGATAATTTGCTGCACATGGGTATCGTTCGCACTGGTAAACAGGCTGATGGCAGTTACAATTATGATTTCCTGTTTGAAGGAATTGCAGACTTTCTGGCAGAAGCGGAGATTAAGATGATCAATCAGGAGACTATATTTGGAGGAAATGCGCTTGGCTTCTCTGGTTTTCCTGCCTTTAATTCTCCCACAGAAGTGGGGGATGCCATCGTAAAAGCAGGTTTTAATGTGGTGCTGCATGCCTCTAATCATGCTGCCGATAAGGAGATAGAGGGACTTTTGCATTGCGTGGATTATTGGAAACAGTATCCGGAAGTAACGATGGCAGGGATTCATGAAGAGGGAGAAACGCCCATTCAGATTTTGACCATAGAGGGAATTGATTTTGCGATCTTAAATTATACATATGGGCCAAACTTACAATCGATGCCGGCTTCTATTAAAGGGCATTTGGATATGTTGTGTGATTATGATGAGATTACAGGGGAAATTAATTTCACGAAATTGCATCCTCAGGTGCTTAAGGACATTGCTGAGGCTAAAGATTTGGCGGATGTGGTCATTGTCTGTCCCCACTGGGGCACAGAGTATACTACGAAGCCTTCAGTCTATCAACAGCAATTTGCTTTGCAGATGACGGAAGCAGGAGCAGATGTGATCATCGGTACTCATCCTCATGTGGTACAGCCTGTGGAGTGGATTGAAGCGGAAAATGGCAACAGAGCATTGTGTTATTATTCTTTGGGGAATTACGTGTCTACCCAGAAGAAACCATTGTGCATGCTGGAGGCTATGGCTTGGATCAATTTTAAGGTCACAGAAGAAGGGGTGACGATTTCAGAGGAAGATACCGGTGTTTTTCCTATGGTTTGTCATTATACGGCAGGTCCGGTGAGGCTGGAAAGGGTGTATTTGTTGGAAGAATATACGGAGGAACAGGCGAGGGGACATGGGATTCTTGGTTATGGGGGTTTGGCGCTTGATTGGGGAGAGTTGCAGGATTGGAGCCGGGAGGTGTTTGGGGAGTTTGTGTTGTCGGTGGAACAAGTGAGGAGGGATGGAGAGGCATTCTAGTGAAGTTTGGCGGCAGGTTTTGTGAAAACGTGCTAGTGACGTTCAGCCGCGCCCCATTCGCAAAGCCGCACCTGCGGTGCTCTCCGTCGCTTCGCGACTACCTTTGCTCATTAGCGGGGCGCTCCCTCAGAGTCGAAACATGGATGAACTGGTTAATAATTTTTTTAGAAATGTTTAGAAACAAGATATTGTAAATAGCCCTCAATAAGTGTAGTATATGAGAAGAGAAACGCAAGATTGGTTGCGGGAATGAGGCTGGATATGAGAGATAGATTTAATCGTTTTATGCAGGGAAGGTATGGGAATGACCGGTTTAATCAGGTGATGATGATCGCGGCACTGGTGTGTATGGTGTTGTCTATGTTTGGGTTACGCATTTTTTATATGATTGCCATTGGAATTTTGGTCTATGCATATTACAGGATGTTTTCCCGAAAAATATATCAGAGGTCTGCGGAGAATCAAAAGTTCCTTCAGAAGGAGCAGAAATTTCGAAATTGGTTGAATGGTCAGAAGCGGAATCTGAAGCAAAGTAAGACACATCGCATCTACAAATGTCCCGGCTGTAAGCAGAAGATCAGGGTGCCCAGAGGAAGGGGTAAGATAGAGATCCGTTGTCAGAAGTGTGGAACGAAGTTTATCAAGAAGAGCTGACGGAGGTGCTATGTTTGGATATGTGATCGTCAATAAGGCGGAGATGAAATTTAAGGAATTTGATGTGTATCACTCCTACTATTGCGGATTGTGCCGGAAGCTGAAGGAGAAATACGGTGCTACGGGCCAGATTTCCTTAAGCTATGATATGACCTTTTTGCTGATGCTTTTGTCCGGATTGTATGAGCCGAAGACCACAAAAAGCAGCTGTAAGTGTATTGCTCATCCTTTTGAGGAGCATGTTACCAGGAGTAATGTGTTTACGGATTATATGGCTGACATGAATGTATTATTTGCTTATTATAAATGTCAGGATGACTGGGAGGATGAGAGGAAGTTTTACAAGCTGCTGTATGGCAAGGCGCTGGAAGGGAAAACGAAGAAGGCCAGAGAGATTTATCAGGACAAGTATCGTAAGATCGATCTTTTGATGCATGACATGATAGAGGCTGAGAAGTCCGGTAAGGCTGATATTGATACCATGGCCGGTCTGTTTGGACAGATTATGGTGCAGATTGTGGTGTGTAAGGAAGATGAGTGGACGGACAACCTTGCCAGATTTGCTTTTTATCTGGGGAAATTTATTTATCTGATGGATGCTTATGAGGATGTGGAAGAGGATATCCGCAAAGGAACTTATAATCCTTTGAAGAATATCTACAATAATCCGGATTTTGAGGAAGAGTGCAGAACAATTTTGACCATGATGATGTCGGAATGCTGTAAAGAATTTGAGCGGCTGCCTATTTTGGAAAATGTGGAGATTCTACGAAATGTGTTATATTCCGGCGTGTGGTGTCGGTATGAGGCAGTGAGAGAGAAAAGAAGTAAAGTAAAGGAAAAAGACCATGAATGATCCATATCGCGTTCTGGGTGTATCACGGGACGCTTCGGAAGAAGAAATTAAAAAAGCATACAAAGCATTAAGCCGCAAGTATCATCCTGATGCCAACATCAATAATCCTAACAAGGATCAGGCAGAGGAGAAATTCAAAGAAATTCAGGCTGCTTATCAACAGGTGATGAAGGAGCGGACAGAAGGGTATCATTCATCAGGCTATGGGTATGGACCCTTTGGCGCTTTCGGTGGTTTTGGCGGTTTCGGTCAAAATGGCAACAGTACCGGATATGAGGAAGAACCCCGCCTTCGTGCGGCCGGCAACTATATCCGCAACGGTTACTACAAGGAAGCCCGCAACGCGTTGGATGGTATGGGGCAGCAGGAACGCAATGCCAGGTGGTATTACTACAGTGCTATCGCTCATTCGGGAATGGGCAATAATGTGGCAGCGCTGGAACACGCCAAACGTGCCAGTGCCTTAGAGCCCGGGAATGTGGATTATCAGAGTCTTGTGCGTCGTTTTGAAAGCGGTGGCAGCTGGTATGAGCAAAGGCAGGCTTCTTACGGATATCCCAGCTTTGGCAGCAGTGATATCTGCATGAAGATCTGTATCGCCAATATGATCTGCAACTTCTGCTGTGGTGGAGGAATGTGCTGCGGCGGAGGGTGTTTGTAAAAGGGTTACGGAACAATCCGCCGTATCCCCGGTATTTTACGAAGCAAGTACACAATCCCTACACAAAGTCCGATCAATACAAATGGAAATCCTAAGCGATAAACGATGGAAAACCCATTTAGCTTAAGGCCATTTGCAATAAACAGCACCAAATGCCAGTGGAGCAGATAAATACCGAAGGTATAGGGATGAAGAAAAGAAACCACCCGCTTTAAGGGCTTACACTTCATCAGTCTGGGACTGATCTGCTGAACCAGCAGAAAAATTCCCACGGAATAGAGTGTGGCCGGCACATTGCAGTATCCTTTATACTGTTGAACAAGATATCCGGCTTCCATGGAAGCAAAGTAGGTTCCGCACATATGGA
>JAZRJO010000335.1:0-6125 GCA_045645825.1 Acetatifactor sp.
CATGGCTACGATCCGACTTGTATGCGGATGGGACGCCTCATGAACAGGCCAGTGCAGTGATCGCACCGGGAATCTTGGCGGAATGTGGATTCTCAGAAGAAGAAACAGCACTTATCGTGGATGCTATTTTGATGCACAGGACGGATGCTGTAGCAGAAGAGAAGAACCTGCGGGGCCTTCTGTATCGGGCTGATAAGGCAAGTCGGGCTTGTTTTGCCTGTCCGGTGGAGCAGGAATGTAACTGGAAGAATGAGAAGAAGAATTTGCGGATCTTGTATTAGATCACAGCAGAAAGACCGGGGTAGAAGTTATGAAGATTGGCAACAGAGAATTTGACACAGCGCATCATACCTACGTCATGGGGATTCTGAATGTGACGCCGGATTCCTTTTCAGACGGCGGCAAATGGAATACCATGGACAGCGCACTGTACCATGTGGAAAAGATGATAGACGCAGGGGTAGACATTGTGGATATCGGAGGTGAATCCACCAGACCCGGTTTTGTGCAGATTACTAATGAGGAAGAAATCCAGAGGGTGGTTCCGGTGATAGAGGCTTTGAAAGCCCGTTTTGATGTACCCATATCCCTGGACACTTATAAAAGCAAGGTGGCAGAGGCGGGAATTGTAGCAGGAGTTGACTTGATCAATGATATCTGGGGATTACAATATGACTGTGATGATAAAAAAATGGCGGATGTCATTGCAAAGAGTGGTCTGCCCTGTTGTCTCATGCACAACCGTTCCCAGGCAGGATATCATGATTTTATGCAGGAAATGACAGCAGATCTGGCTAGGACGCTGCAGATCGCATCTAAGGCCGGAATTCCGGAGGACAAGATCATTCTGGATCCGGGAGTGGGCTTTGGGAAGTCTTATGAAAATAATTTGGAAGTCATCAATTGCCTGGAGGAGCTAAAGGTGCTTGGATGCCCGATTCTCTTAGGTGCCAGCCGTAAATCAGTGATAGGGCTTACTCTTGATCTACCGTCAGATGAGAGGGTGGAGGGTACTCTGGTGACCACGGTATTCGGTGTCATAAAGGGATGCAGCTTTGTGAGAGTGCATGATGTGAAAGCAAATGTGCGGGCCATCCGGATGGCGGAGGCGATTCTTGGAAATCTGAGAGCCTGAGTGATTCCTGTGCCCGGGATGCTGCAGTAACTACTTTTTACAAGGAGGATGAAAATGGATATCATTAAAATCGAAAACCTGGAAATATATGCATATCACGGAGTCTATCCGGAGGAAAATAAGCTGGGGCAGTCTTTTTATATTAATGCAGCCCTTTACACAGATACCAGACAAGCGGGCCTTAGTGATGAACTAACCCAGTCTACCAATTATGGAGAAGTGTGTCATTTTATGACAGAATGGATGAAGCAGCACACCTGTAAGTTGATCGAAGCCGCAGCAGAGCAGCTTGCAAGAGCATGTCTATTTACATTTCCCTTGGTGAAGAAGCTGACACTGGAAATCCGCAAGCCACAGGCACCGGTAGGGCTTCCTTTTGAGAGTGTGTCTGTGCAGATTGAGAGAGGGTGGCACAGGGTATATCTGGCCATAGGCTCTAATCTGGGGGAAAGGGAAGCTTATATTCAAAGGGGTATCGATGGACTGAAAGCCTGTCCTGACATTCGTGTAAAGAATGTTTCTTCCATGATTGTGACCAAGCCTTACGGCGGCGTGGAGCAGGGAGATTTTGTGAACGGTTGCCTGTGTGTGGAGACCCTTTTGACGCCGGGAGAACTGCTTAAAAAACTCCATGAGATCGAGCAGGCAGCAGGGCGCGTCAGAGAGGTACATTGGGGACCTCGAACGTTGGATCTGGATATTATCTTTTATGATGATCTGGTGTATGAGGATGAGGACCTGATCATTCCTCATGTTGATATGGAGAATCGAAGTTTTGTGCTGGAGCCTATGGTAGAAATTGCACCGAATCTGCGTCACCCCATCTTAAAGAAAACCATGGTGCAGCTTCATCAGATACTTCTGGGCAAAATGGGCGCAAAGACCGGTGAATAATCCGGCCACCATGCCGGCAAGGATTAAAAACGGCAGATAAAGCAGTACGCCGGACACCTTCGTAATCAGGTAAGCCACCAGCAGTTGACCCAGATTGTGTGTGATTCCGCCGGTCACACTTGTCAGGAAAATATAACGATTCTGTAGTAGTCTGTTGATCAAAGCCATAGCAGCCAGACTTAAGAATGCACCGGCCAGGCTGTATAAAAGGCTGATGGCCTGCCCGAACAGTAGACTGGAAAGCAGAATCCTTGTACACAAAACCAACCCCGTGTCTTTGACAGAGGCATTCCGTAAGAGGATCAGCGTGATGATATTGGCAAGTCCCGGTTTGATCCCTGGTATGGGAAGTAAGGGCGGTATGGCACTTTCTATTGCAAAGATGACCAGTGAAAGTGTAGTATACAGCGCCAGAGTAGTCAGTTTCTTTAATCCCATGTATCCCCCTCCTTTTGAAGCTGAATTACCAGTCGGTGAGGCAGGCAGGTGATGGGAAGGGCAGTATTTTTGATAAAGCCCTGATGCACACAGAGCCGGTCAGGGCAGTCAGCGGATACGATGCCGATGGCACCTTGGCGGACTTCGATCACATTACTTCCGCCGTCCTTGGACGTGACCGTTAAGGTGTAGGATGTTTTTACCTGATTTAACGTGATACTTTCGATCAAATCCCCATCTTGATAAATATGGGCAGTAAGATCCTTCGCCGATTCAGAAGATCTGAAAAGAAGGCAAATGGAGGCGATACTGATCAGTGCCATGATGCATAGGAGGATGATTATGATCCGTGCCTTGCGAGTGGTTATTTGCTGCATGGTTACTCCTTATAGGCTCGGTCTCTTGCAAGATGTAAAACAAGTTTGGCAAGTGACCGTTATTGGCAAATAGAAATGTTTTACAGGTATAGTATAGCAAATGGAGACAGGAAAATGAAGCTTTTTTTAAAAAAAAGCAAGAGGCAATGGAGAACCACTGTATGGATGTGCATTTTCAGCCTTATGGTGGCGAGCCTTGGGTTTACCGCCTGCAGAAGAACCCCCACATGTTACCAAAGGATAGATACTGCCATGGGAACGGTGGTGAAAGAGACGGTATATGTGGAAAAAGGTGGGGTAGATATCACAGCACAAATAAGACAGCAGATCGTAACGTTGGAAGATCAGTTTTTATCCCGCAGAAAAGATAGTGCTGAGATTTATCAAATCAACAGCCATGCAGGAGAAGCACAGGGAACAGCAGTATCGGAGCCTCTGTGGGAGATCTTGCGAAAGCTTTTGGAAGTGTCGGAAAGAAGTGGCGGTGCGTTTGACTTTACCATAGGGGAAACGGTGAGGCTGTGGGATATAGACAGTTATGCTGCAAAGGAGAAAGAAGAAGTGGTATTGCCATCTCCTGATCAGATTGCAGAGTCCCTTGCAAACACAGGATATGAAAAACTGCAGTTTCAAAATGGTCGCATCATGTTGCCTAAGGGAATGCAACTGGATTTGGGCGCAGCAGGAAAAGGCATTGCCTGTGATGCGGTACTTGCCTTTTTAAGGAGTCAGTCACAAGTCGCCGGAGCCATCATTTCTGTGGGCGGCAGTATTCTCACTTACGGTAAAAAGCCCGATGGAACGTTGTGGAACGTGGGGATTGTGGATCCACAGAACCCTTCTGGTCATATTGGTGGTCTGAGACTGGAAGGGCAGTGGTGTGTGTCTACTTCTGGTGACTATGAACGCTATGTGGAAGTGGAAGGTAAGAGTTATCATCATATCATAGATCCTGAAAGCGGATATCCGGCGGATGCAGGGCTTTCCAGTGTGACGATCCTTACAGGGGATGGAATGCTTTCTGATGCTCTGTCAACGGCATGCTTTGTTCTTGGTTATGAAGAATCATTAGAATTACTGCAATCTTTTAATGCACATGGTGTGTTTGTAGATAAACAAGGGAATGTGATGTTGACACCGGGTATGGAAATGTATTATGTTCCCAGGTGAGGAATCGTCGATTGACTATGGACAAATGTGTTGGTTGCCTCTTGCAACCTTCCCTAAAATATAGTAAAATAAAGTGTTCTTTATAAAAAACAAAGGAGAGAAAAAATGGAAAGAGAAAAACTAGGTTCCCGTTTAGGGTTCATATTATTATCAGCCGGTTGTGCCATCGGAATCGGAAATGTATGGAGATTCCCTTATATTACAGGATTGTACGGCGGCGGTGTATTTGTTATGTTTTATCTGCTGTTCCTGATCGTTATGGGCATTCCCGTGATGACTATGGAGTTTGCAGTAGGCAGAGCCAGCAGAAAGAGTATTATTAAGAGTTTTACGGCGTTAGAGAAGCCGGGTCAGAAGTGGCATCTTCATGGTTATCTGGGAATGGCGGGTAACTATCTTCTGATGATGTTCTATACCACTGTAGCCGGATGGATGTTGATTTATTTCTGGAAGATGCTGACAGGTGAGTTTACAGGCAAGAGTGCCGCTGCGGTTGGAGATATGTTTTCCGGAATGTTAGCAGATCCGGTAATCTTGATGGTGGCTATGATCATCGTAGTGGTGGCAGGTATTTTAGTGTGCTCTATGGGAGTGCAGAAGGGTGTAGAGAGGATCAGTAAAGGAATGATGCTTGCGCTTTTGGCGATTATGGTGGTGCTGGCCATACATAGTATCAGTCTGGATGGCGGTTCAGAGGGACTTAAGTTTTATCTGGTGCCGGATTGGGAGAGAGCAGTGGAAGCAGGACTTCTGGATACTGTGGTGGCTGCCATGAACCAGTCGTTCTTTACCTTGAGTCTGGGTATCGGTTCTATGGCAATCTTTGGCAGTTATATCGGGAAAGAGCGCAGTCTGCTTGGAGAGTCTGTAAATATTGCAGTTTTGGATACCTTTGTGGCCGTAGTGGCAGGCCTTATTATTTTTCCGGCATGCTTTTCCTTTGGAATCAAGCCGGATCAGGGGCCCAGTCTGATCTTCGTGACATTGCCCAATGTGTTTAATGAGATGGCTGGAGGCAGACTGTGGGGAACATTGTTCTTTGTCTTCATGGCATTTGCTGCATTTACGACGGTAATCGCTGTATTTGAAAATATTATTTCCATGGGTATGGATCTGTTTGGCTGGGATAGGAAGAAATCTTGTAAAGTGAATTTTGTGGCACTGTTAGTGTTGTCCATTCCTTGCGTGTTAGGCTTTAATGTATGGAGTGCTTTTAAACCCTTCGGCGAGGGAAGTGCAGTGCTTGACCTGGAAGATTTTCTGGTAAGTAATGTACTCCTGCCTTTTGGTTCCCTGTGGTATGTGATGTTTTGTGTGACCAAAAAGGGTTGGGGATTTGAGAATTATCTGGCAGAAGCCAATGAGGGTAATGGTGCCAAGGTTCCCAAATGGATCAGATTTTATGTGAAGTGGATTCTGCCTGTGATCCTGGTGATTTTTATGTTTCATGGTCTTTGGAGTAAATTTCGTTAAAGCTTGATTTGGGAAAGCAGAGGCGGACGGACGCAAAAGAGAGGTATGGTATGGAGCAGTATTTATTCGTTAAGGAAGATACCGTAAAGCACATCGATGAGAAGATGCCTCCTGAAGAGGAGCTTCAGGATTTGGCGGAATTTTATAAAGTGTTCGGTGATACCACCAGACTGAAGATTCTGAATGTGTTGTTGTGTTCGGAGATGTGTGTGTTGGATATCGCCGGTGTGCTGAAGATGAGTCAGTCTGCTATTTCCCATCAGCTTCGGATCCTTAAACAGATGGATCTGGTGAAGAACAGACGTGATGGGAAGACCATATTTTATTCTCTGGCAGATTCACATATCGTGACGATTCTGAACCAGGGACTTGATCACATAGAGGATAATGGGTGTGAGCATAGCGCAGCAGTGAAGAAGGCTTAAGCCGTGGCTGGAAATTGTTGTATGATAAAAAGGAGATGCTGACAGATGGATTTACTGCAGCTGAGAGATCAGATAGATGAGATAGATTCACAGATTGTGGAACTGTATGAGAGGCGTATGGATGTATGCCGTCAAGTGGCGGAATATAAGATTGAGACCGGCAAAAAAGTATTTGACAGGCAGCGGGAGATGGAGAAGCTTGGCAAGGTGAAG
>JAZRJO010000336.1:0-10487 GCA_045645825.1 Acetatifactor sp.
ATATGGGGAAGATCTTCCAGCACACGAGGATTACCGAAATGGATCACTGTGTTTACCCTTTCTGTCATCCGCATTGCACTGATCAGCGTTACTAATCTGTGGGTCAGACGCTCCCTACCGGTAAAGCTTAAAGGCTCGGTAAAGGTAAGGAAGATTACATCATCATACCCCAGGGACTCATTGAGTACTTTGATATTCTGACCCTGCGAAGGGAACTCATGGATAAAATTAACGGCTGCATTGGGGAACAGCTCCTTGATCTTCTTCTCTATCTTCAGCGGATGATGCCACTTGGAACTAAAGGTATCTACATCGACTTTTCCGTCTGCGCCAAACTGCATTTCATTTCTTATCAATACGGCAAAATAATATTTTCCGTCTCTTGAAAGGCTTGTAGATACGCCCTCATCTGTTTTTGCATACACGCCGTTCTTATCAATATTACGGAAGATTTCCATTTCTTCTTCCGTGATCTCTACATCCTTCGGAAGTGAAAGGGTCTTATGCTGGGCTTCCAGAATACGCTTTACGGCTGCATCCAGCACATCATCCGGGATCATGCCCTGATCATAAGCTGCACAAAGGTCTGCAAATTCCTTTCTGCTCTCTGCGGTAAAGGGAAGAATGGTATCATTACCTGCCGCAATAGCATACCCCTTGGCTTCCACATCATTGTAAAGCGCCTTGATTCCCATCATGCAAAGGGCATCTGTCATGATCACACCTTCAAAGCCAAGCTCACGGATAATATCCAGCACCTTCTTAGACATAGAAGCAGGATGATCAGGATCAATATTCACACATTTCTTATGACCTGACATGATACCATCCAGAAGCCCCTGCTCCATCAGCTTTCTATATGGGTACAGACCTTCGTCGATCAATTCTTCTTTTGTCTGATAGCTTACGGCCGCTGTCATATGAGAATCAATACCAAGAGGATTATCCGCACCGGGATAATGCTTAGCCAGTGTCAAAAGACCGCCATCATGCATTCCCTGTGCCATGGCAACACCAAACTCTGCCACTTTTTCTTTGGTTGATCCCAAAGAACGGATATGACCCTTTTTGATGTCCAAGAGCGGATTACATACCATGTTATAGCCCATCTTATGCGCTACTGCTGCCAGTACTTTACCAAACACATAGGCATTCTTGGGATCACCGGTATTGCCTATAGCACTGTGTCTTCCCACAAGATAATCCCCATTTTTAGTACAAATACCGCTTTCTGCATCTGTCACTACAATAATGGGATAATCCGCTAATTCTTTAACCTTTTCAAGCATTTCTTCTGCATCTCTGGCGCCCTGCTGGATCCATACAACACCAAGTGCACGCTCTTTGATGAGTTCAAAAAGGAATTCTTCATTATCCTCTGATTTCGCCCAGCTGTTTAAAAAGCCCGTAAATACCATACCTAACTTCTGTTTTATTGTAAGTTCTTCAAATACTAATTCCTTCATATCTTTTCTCCAATCTAATTATTAATTTTGATTATCGCTATGACGCATTCCTTCACTTATCTTCACAAAAGAGTTGTTTACTGCTTTCTCAAAATTCCTCGCCGATTCATTCCCCGCTCCTCCGTCAAATATTGAGTTTTTCATAAATACAGCTGCAATTTCATTTTCCGGATCGATCCAGAAATGAGATCCATAAGCACCACTCCACCCAAAAGAGCCAACCGGCAGGGTCTGATATGAGGCATCCACGATCACCCGCACCCCCAAGCCCCATCTCTCCGGCCCAGGCATGATCTCCTTGGAAACTTTAGGGGTACATAACAGCTGAAAAGTTTCCTCCGAAACCAATGCAGTAGTTTGGGTTTTTCCTTTGTTCAACAGCATCTTAGCAAAATTTCCATAATCTGCCAATGTGGATACCAAGCCTGCGCCACCCAGATAATGGGTACAGGGATAATCCCCAAAGATACAATGATTCTTCATTTTTCTCACTGCACTTTTGCCATTAACTTTTTTATGCATAGCTATCATACGTTGCCATTGCTCTATATGGGGAACAAAGGTTGTATCGTACATACCGCAGGGCTCAAAAATTTCTTTTTGCAGGAAGTCCTGATAATCCAACAGTGTTATCTGCTCTATGATCTTTACCAAAACATCAAATGCTCCGGTTCCGCTATACTGCTGTTTTGTTCCGGGTTCAAAATCCAATCCTTCCCTTAGAAAATATTGAATGCTGTTATCAATGGTACTTTTATCTTTTACCGTCATTCCCACGACTTTTGTCTCCTCACTGCCAAAACCGGAAGTGTGGGTAAGCAGATGTTCTATGGTGACATCTTTTTTCGGTTTTCCCAGATCAATACAAGTCAGAGGATTGGGACATTTTACAATCCTAACCTCCCCAAAGGCAGGTAAATAATTCGACACCGGATCAGATAATTTTAACTGCCCACGATCCATAAGAATCAGCACTGCCATGGCTGTTATGGGCTTGGTCATGGACGCCAGACGAAACAGAGTGTGTTCCGTAACAGGCGCATTTGTCTCATCCGACAAATATCCAAAACAATTTTTATAAACAACCCGGTCTTGTTGTATCACACAATATGCAGAGCCAAAGACCTTTTCATTCTCAAAATCATATTTCGCAATTTTGTGAATATTTTTATTCAAAAGTTCTTTATCTAACAACATCTCAGGCACCTTTACAAAACATCTTCTCTCATAAATCCCAATGCAAAATGCCGCAGCAAACCTAAGTTACTGCGACATTTGCTTTTCAATTATTTATCTTTCAATTATTGCTATATGTTTATTTCATAAAACGGTCATATGCAGCCTGATAAATAGCGATACATTCCTTGATACCCATTTTTTCCAATTCCTTGACATATGCATCCCATTGGGTATCGATATCAGCTACACCTGTTACAAATTCAGTGTACATACGGCTGATATAGGTTGAAATTTCACTAGCGTACTTATTGTCCCAAACACGCTGTTCATCTTCAGTCAGCTTAAACGCAGCATTCGGGAATTTGTCTTTTGTCGCATAAGGAATAACACTGGCCACGTATGCTTTTTGTCTCTCCTGATTATTACCGGGGGTGTCTGTAATATAACCGTCTAATGCATCTCCACGGCCCAGGTTAAAGAAAACAGCATGCTTATACTGATAGTTTGACGCTGTTCCCTCATATCCTTCCGGTACCATTAAGCTATAGGTCATATCATCATTTCTCTGCCATGTCTTTCCTTCAATACCATAAATACCGGATTGACCAAATAAACCACTTCCTTCCACCACTTCTTCTGTAGCAAAAAGAATGTCGATCATCTTACAGATCTCTTCCACATATTTAGACTCAACATTGATAAAAATCTGCTGGTTTAACTTATAGGCAGGATCTCTTTGCAGTACCTGTGTATTATCATACTCAGAAGTAAGGGGCTCCAAACACTCCAGTTCCCATTCTCCGTTCAAGAAATGTTCCTGCTTTAAGCTAGCGGATGCACTCATCATAAATCCAATGGTACCACCCAGTTCCAGTTCCTTCTTTTCTGTAGAAGATAAGGTCAAATACTCCTGATGGATAAGCTTTTCCTCATATAATTTGTTCAAAAACTTCAGGTAATTCTTAAATTGCTCTGTGGTACGGCTAAAGATTACCTGGTTATTTTCGTCATAATCCCAAGTCATATTCACAAGAGGACCAAATGAGGCAAACAGGAAATTGGACCAGTGACTGGTAGCTGAGTTACTCCAGATCATACCTGCACTGCCGTTCTTTGCATACAGAGCCTTCAGTGCTTCATAAAACTCATCTATGGTTTCCGGCTTCTTGGTCACCCCTGCTGCCTTTAACACATCCATTCTCGTATGAGGTCTGTCAGACACGTTGGTAACGGACGATTCGAGGGAACCCGGGAAATAGATGGCACCATTTGTCTCTGTTACTGCTTTTTTCAACAAAGGATAATCTTCATATGTTTTGCTCAGATTAGGCATAATATCAAGATACTTGCTAAAATCTACAAATCTTCCACCTGCAACGCCGTAATCATTGATCAATGCTCTTGTCATTGCAGAACCGGCATGAATAATATCCGGCCATTCATTTCCTGCCAGATAGGTAGCCCATGCTTCACCTGATACATACTCCCATTCCACTTTAATTCCGGTTACCTCAGCGATCTTATCCCAAAGATCTCTGGTATTGTATTCTGTATTCGTTCCTACTAATACAATACCCTTGATGGTAAGGGGCTCATCCACAATGGGATACAGAGGTTTTTCCTCTACTACTTCAGTAGAAATAGAAGCACTCTCTTCTACCTTTTGTGATGATTCTGTTGACTTTTGCTCAACATTTTCCTTGCCGCAAGCACACACTGACAGTGCCATAACTGCCGCCAAGATTACTGCTACAAATCTCTTTTTCATATTTTGTTCCTTTCTGCCACCTTTTTGTGGACTTTTTTATATTTGTCAACCCTTCACCGAGCCGATCAATACCCCTTTATTGAAAAACTTTTGAAGATAAGGATAAATGATCATCAACGGCAAAGAGGAAACAACAATTGAAGAATAACGGATCAATGCTTCTCTGTCTGCCAATTCTCCAGCCAATTCTGACGCATCCTCAGAATTTGTCATCTGTTGGGCAAGAACCAGAATTCTTCTCAAAAATACTTGCAACGTCATCTTGGAATCATCCTTCAAGTAGATGATAGCGTCAAAATAGGAATTCCACTGTGCTACAGCAAAATACAATGTCATTACACCAATCAAGGCTTTGGAAAGAGGAAGTACAATACTGATAAAGCTGCGTATTACCGAACAGCCGTCAATATAAGCAGACTCCTCCAGTTCTTTCGGTATACCTGCAAAGAAGGAACGGCAGACAATACAGTTATAAGTACTGAACGCACCCAGAATAATAAGTACCATGCGTGTGTTATACAGTCCCAATCCTTTCACTACCAGAAAGGTAGGTATCATACCACCACCAAAATACATGGTAATCATAAATAACACAACAAAAAATCTATTTCCGTAAATCTGGGTCTTGGACAGAACATAACCTGCCGGCATGGTAACCACCAAACTAAGGAGCGTACCCCAAAAGGTATAAAAAATAGTATTACCATAACCACGCATGATCTGACCATCCTCAAATACAGCCTTATACCCTTCCAAATTGATTCCTTTGGGCAACAATACTACTTTTCCCGCTGCCACTAATGAGGGATCACTGACAGAATAAGAGATCACCAAAACCAACGGATATAAGACAATCAATAATAAAAACAAAGAAATTATCGTCACTACAACATCAAATCGCTCAAACTTTTTCAAATGCTTATTCAAACCCTGTTCCTCCTACCCTAAAAAAGACTTGTCTCGCTGACTTTTCTGGAAATCGTATTTGATATCAATATGAACGCGATATTGATCACGTTATTAAACAAACCGATGGCACTGGCAAAACTATAATTGGTATACAGCATACCTCTTTTATACACATATGTAGAGATTACCTCAGACACGCCCACATTCAGGTCATTTTGCATAAGATAGGTCTTCGTATGCCCTACACTTGCCAGGCTGCCCATTCGCAAAATCAACATGATAACGATGGTAGGCAAGATGGTGGGAATATTAATATGTCTGATTCTCTGCAGTCTTGTAGCACCATCGATGGACGCCGCCTCATGCAGGCTGGGATCTACTCCCGACAGAGCTGCAATATACACAATGGCTCCCCATCCCATTCCTTGCCACACACCGGACCAAACAAACAGATGTCGGAAATATTGCGGTAATCCCATGAAATAGATCCGTTCCATCCCCAGAGATTCCAGAATGACATTTACAAATCCGCTGGAAGGAGAAAAGAAGGTAGAAACCATACCCACAAGAACTACCATTGATATAAAGTGGGGTGCATATAATATAGTCTGGGTCATCTTTTTAAATTTACCCTTCAATTCATTGATGATCAACGCCACAATGATCGGTATGGGAAAACCTACCACAAGGGAATACAAAGATAAGGCAAAGGTGTTACGGATTAATGTCCAGAAAGAATAACTATTAAAAAAGTCTATGAAATTCTGGAATCCGATCCACCTACTTTTGAATACGCCCAAGGACATTTTATAATCCTTAAAAGCAATCTGAACACCATACATTGGTGCGTAACAAAAAATCAATACATAAATAACTGCCGGGAGTATTAACAAATAATACTGTGAATTCCTTTTCAGTTTCATCTTTACTTTCGGTGTCAATATTTTTTTCATTCTCTAACTTATTCCTCCATTCTGCTGATTGCCGCTCACAAAACAATTATTCCACACAATATACCGGATTTCAAGTTCACATTTTTGTGTTTCAGGTTTTTTCCGGGCTTTACAAAATTGTGAATCATTATCTTACCTTCTCACCATACTCCACAACAATGGCTGTATGACAAGTAAGCTCTGGAACCACAAAACATATTCTGCCGTTATCCAAAGTAAACATCAATTCCTCTCCTGTCAGTCCCTGGTAAATCTTCTTTACGCATTGGTTTATTTCCAATTCTACCTGGATATTGTATAAGGGCATGATATCCTCAATAATCTCTGCTTTCCCGCGCTTTACCGGGCTTGCATAAGCCATATGAATACAATATCTGCTTTGATTGGGCTGATGGATCATGGTACATCTTCCCTGAGAACCCAAGCCTTTCACTTTTACCATGCCGCCGCCATACACAAGTCCCAGTGCCATCATAAAATATCGCTTATGAAACACGGAGCCGTATGTATAATACACTGCCGGCAAAGGATGGGAAAGATAAACCACATTCCCTTTTTTCAAAACAGCAGGATACTGTTTGGCTTTTTTATCATGAGGTGTATTCTTGTGTCCGCAAAAGTGCCCATAGGTACGGCTGAAATACGGCGGTATCCATACTGCGTGTACCGATGCATCCTCTGCCTCTACTTTATGTCCGGGCAAATTACAAAGCATGGGAGCTGCCGGCAATTGGTCTGTTTGCTGCATCGGGATCAGATAATCACAGTCATATTCACTCTTGCCAAGATATGTTATCCCCAGATCAAGCTGAAATTCTTCATCCTTTACCAGCGCATCTGCTACCAAAACCAGCTTGCCGCCTTCCTTTACATAATCCTTTAATGCACCCAGTGTTTCCTCATCCATAACTGTTGCGCCCGGAATGATCACCGTGTCAAATCGTTTGAAATCGTGATCAAATACAAGATCATAATCCAATTGATTTTCCAGCAAAATCTGGGAAATCCCCTCATTTGCCTCTTTCTTTTTGCTTGCGTATATACCTATATTGTTCACGGTCTGACCACCAAAACAAAAAGGTGCAATGCTCTCCTGATATCTGTATGCATAACCAATATTTTCATAGGTCTGCATCTCCATTTCACCGTCAGGATGTAAATGATCTCCCACAGAAGCCCCTACACCATACATTGCCATCATGGCCACTTCATATTTCAACGCCTCCTTTGATTTAAATCCACCAAATTCTCCCCAGCTCAGATGAAATTTCCCTGTCATCCCTATGACACCTTTCCCTTTTTGGGATAAGCTTTTGGCACGCATGGGCAATTGGTTATATCCTCCCCAGGCGGTAGGTAAATTTTCCATCTCAAAATGAGACTGGTACTCATGATAGTATGTCTTGTACTGACCGGCACATCCGTTAAAAAAAATGGAGGCATCAGGATGATACTTATGTAAAATTTCCCCACATTTCTTCATAAACGCCTGCCGTTTCAAAATAAGATGTTTTCCGGCATCCTCTTCACACTCCGGATCTAACCCCATAGCCATCATACTATTTTTGCAGGATTCACAATAACAGGCAGTACCAATGGAACAGATATCATAAAACAGGCCATCCAACTCATCATACCTGCGGCAGACTTCTTCCGTTAATTCGTAAATGTGTTTTGTATACCCATTTCCATCACTTAAGCAAAGGGTCTGCCAATGACAGTGGGGTTTAGGTTCTGTCTCCTCCACATTTTCTTTAAAAGATCCCATGGTAAGCTTACTTCCATCCTTGTTCACCATGATCCATTCCGGATGCGTTTGGGCATCATAATGAGACCAACCGGCTGTAATATAAACCGGTGCACGCACACCGATCTCATGAGCTGCCTCTATCATTGCTCCCGTCAGGTCAAAGTTAAGATTTGGATGCATCACTCCCACTTTGGTAGGATAATAGCACATACTATGATGGCATTTCGCAAAAACAGTAACACTATCCACATTTGCTTCTCTGATCGCTGCCTGAAAATTTGCTTTCGAAAAACAAGAACCAATTCCCTCAATATCCGGTGATGTATGAAAATCTATATGCACCTGCTTCAATGGTATCATACTCATAATCAACTCCTTTCACTATCACATTCATTTTTCGGCAAGTTTTGCAGCAAAGCCTACAAGTTAAATTATACAGGCATGGTTATGGATTTCAAGTTCACAATTTTGTTCCTACATCGTTTTTACACGCATTACAAAATTATGAATTGCCATATTATTTATTCCTAAAATCAGATGCCGAAATTCCAACCGTTGTTTTGAATAATCTGGAAAAATAATTGTGATTTAAAAATCCCACCATAAGAGAAACTTCTCTTACTGTTTCAGAAGTAGTCAATAAAATTTCTTTTGCCATTTCAATGCGCTTTGAATTTACATAATCCGTAAACCCAATTCCCATTTGTTTTTTAAACATCCGGCTTAAGGCATAATTCGTAATACAAAATTCGTCTGCCACAATGGACTGACAAAATTCCGTTTCACGATAATGAATATTAATATATGCGATGATCTCCTCTATCATTTCCTTTTGCTTTTTATCTTGTGCCCTAAAACTTTCCACATCACTTTTTACTCCTCTTGAATCAGAGGAATTTCTGTTTTTCACTTCCAGACATGACAAAAAACTTTCCCGAATGTCATTGATCTTGTTGACAACTTTTCCTGTATAAAGCAGAAAATCGTCCTCAAAATATTCTTGTAAATATTGTTTCAACCATATCTTAATAGAACTTACATCGTCGTTTTTTAAAAAGCAAATGATAATGCTACTCTTCTTCTCTCTCCAATCCGTTACCAGAATCTTAATATGATACCTTTCTTCAATTTCTTTCGAGATAAGCTGTATCTCTTTATTTAACAAAACATGTCCCTCTACTATTAAAATGCTATAGTAGCTAACATCCTTACTTACTCCCAGATGCCTTATTGCTTTCTCCGAAATGGGTACACCATATATTAAATGATTCAGTAACAAGTCATACACCAACATTTCCTGCTCTATGATTTTTAAACGTCTGTCATCCAGTGCATTTTGAATCATTTCGATTTCACCTCCCGAATAATCCTCCAGATCGGAAGACAAGCGATAAATCGGTTTATATACAACAAAAATACTTCCGATACAGATACAAAGCATCAGAACAGATACGACCACAACCAGTAATCTCATATCATGATAAAAATCAAAAATACTGCTTTGCAAAGAACCACTTGACACATGTATACCAAACGATATATCCAAAACATCGTCTTCTATTCTATAAGCAACCGTCTGTTCTACCCCTCCCACTTTTCTTTTATCATGCTCCCAATCAACTTGTTCATCAAGCTTCTTTTCGTCATTTAAAGCTAAATATATATCTAAGGTTTCTTTCTCCATAACATAAAAATTCATATCATGATTGTCGTAAGGAAAAATACTGCCGTCTGCACTATACATAGCCGGATCAATCTTATATATGATCAACGCTTTATCTTGTCCCCCTCTGCCCAGTTTTACACAAAAACCCACCAACAATATATCATTGCTGCCATTTTCCGTTCTAACCGGTGCCATAATCATTTTAGAATTTTCATACTGTTCTATTTCAAAAAAAGAGGATAACTTTTCATTTTCCGGTGTTGCATGAAGTCCATCCATATAACGCTCTATTGAAACTACATGTACATTTGTGACAACATATTCCTGACCATAGAAATATATCCCTTCCAGACCAATACTATTGCTCTGGTGTATATATTTATCCTGAATATCCAAGACCGCTTTATAACGATAATAATCACTCTTCTGAAATAAGGATGTCCCTTCCCAAAAAGCGCTTTTGGCATCCCTACTATCAACCACTATATCCAAGACATGCGCCTCCATATTTTGTAACCTCTGGGCAAACGTGTTTCTGAAATTCTGCAATACCTCTTCATAATATATCGCATTATTTTTTTCTAATTCTACAAAGGATTTTTTCCAGAAATAATTAAAAAAAAGCACTACCGGTAACAGTAAACTCAAAATCATAATTGCAATCAAACGGTACAAATAACTATGTCTTTTCATCCTATCTACCTCATCATACAAAATATGGTTATTTGAACAAATACACTCCTTCAATATTATAATCACATAACCCAACAAACTATTCAAGTTCACAATTTTGTAC
>JAZRJO010000337.1:0-1567 GCA_045645825.1 Acetatifactor sp.
TAAAAATATTGCTAAAAGAATAATATTTTATCCTTTATATTATACCACAGTATCATGTAATTTACCACAACAAAAAGATTAAAAATGGCCAGATTTATCGATTTTCACCGACTTCTGACCACTTTCTCCACACACTTCTCCAAGAGCACCTGCCACTTATGGCAATTCTAAAAGCGCTTAACTCTCTTACTTCACAGCCTTAATCTTCATCGTAAGTCCAATTCTCTTCTTGGGCACATCCACATCAAGAACCTGCACTTCCACAATATCTCCCACACTCACGGCCTCCAGCGGATGTTTAATATACCGATCTGTGATCTGGGAAATGTGAACCAGACCGTCCTGATGGACACCGATGTCTACAAACACGCCGAAGTCAATAACATTGCGCACAGTACCCTTAAGGATCATGCCCGGCTTTAAGTCCTTCATATCCAGTACGTCACTGCGAAGGATGGGCTTTGGCATATCATCTCTGGGGTCTCTTGCCGGCTTTTCCAGTTCCTTCAGGATGTCAGTAAGGGTGATCTCACCGATACCAAGCTCTGTGGCAAGCTGTTTTTTATCAGAGATCCTCTTTTCCAGACTACCGGTCATACGGCCTGTCTGGCTGCCGGCCGGCTGTTGCTTTATAGATGCCTCATTTTCGGTCTTTCCGCCAGTGCTGTTATTCTCCACTACAAAGCCACCCATGGCTGCTGCCAAAGCTTTGCCCATGGCTGTATTGGTATTGCGTACCTGAATGGTCTTCCGGGCAGGCTTTTTCTTTGATGCCTGAACAGGAGCTGCTTCTTTTACAGACACGGTCTTCTTTTCATTTTTCCAGCCTTCCTTGATATTTTCCATGGTAATTCCCAATTTATCCAAAAGCTTCATGGCCGCCTCATAGCTTTCCGGATGTACGCTGGTGGCATCCAGAGGATTCTCACCGTCTAAGATGCGCATGAAACCTGCGCACTGTTCATATGCCTTGGGTCCTAACTTGGCTACCTTGAGAAGCTGTTTGCGGTTGGTAAACCTGCCGTTGGCCTCACGGTAATCTACGATATTTTTGGCAATGGTCTTGTTGATGCCGGAGATGTATTCTAACAGGGAAGCAGATGCGGTATTTAAGTCTACGCCCACCTTGTTTACACTATCTTCCACCACACCATTTAAGGCTTCACTGAGCTTCTTCTGGTTCATATCGTGCTGATACTGACCTACACCGATGGACTTGGGATCAATTTTCACCAGCTCTGCCAACGGATCCTGGAGTCTGCGGGCGATAGAGGCTGCACTTCTCTGTCCCACGTCAAACTGGGGGAATTCTTCGGTAGCCAGTTTACTTGCAGAATATACAGAAGCTCCTGCTTCGTTGACGATCACATATTGTACCGGTCTGTCCAGTTCTTTTAACAGGTCTACGATCACCTGCTCGGACTCTCTGGACGCTGTACCGTTACCTGCAGAAATCAGGTCCACATGATACTTCTTGATCAGCTTCTTCAGCTCTGCCTTGGACTCTTCCACTTTATTCTGGGGAGCCGTGGGGTAGATTACCTTGGTATCCAGCACTTTACCGGTA
>JAZRJO010000338.1:0-4792 GCA_045645825.1 Acetatifactor sp.
GCATGCCTCTAAACTGCATGTATCTGCCAATGATGTAGTAGTAGCAGGAGAGAAGATTGCAGAGGTGGGATCTACCGGAAGATCCACAGGTAATCATCTGCATTTCAGCGTGCGGTTGAATGGGTCTTATGTGTCCCCCTGGAATTACCTGTCTAAATAATTGAGAAATGGAAGGAGCCCTGGATATGGAGCCGAATGTGGATAGAGATTGGATACGGAAAGCCAAGCGTAAATCGTTCATTACAGGCATGGCAACAGGTCTGATTCTGATGCTTGTACTTGTATGTGGAATATCTGCCGGGTATCAGGTATTTAGGCTGATTATAACAAAGAACAACTTTTCTGTGCAGGGCGGAGCACAGGGAACGGAATATGATACTATGGTGACTGCAGAAATGCTTGAGAAGATGCAGACGATAGAGTTTCTTATCAGAAAGAATTATTATAAAGATGAGGATATCAGTGCAAAGGCTTTGGAAGAAGGGGTTTATAGTGGTATGATGGCTTCTCTGGGAGATATGTATTCGGACTACTATACCCAGGAAGAGCTGGAAGCGCTGATGCAGCAGACCCAGGGCATTTATTATGGTATCGGTGCAGGTGTCAGTCTGGATACCACCACTTCTTATCCCAAGATCATCAAAGTGTACGATGGAACTCCTGCTCAGGAAGCAGGTCTTCGGGAGGAAGATATCATCTACGAAGTGGAAGGTGAGAACACCTATGGTCTGGACCTGACAGAAGTGGTGTCCAGGATCAAAGGCGATGAGGGCTCCTGGGTGAATCTGACTATCGTGAGAGATGGAGAGACAGATTACCTGAGTATTGACGTACAGCGCCGCAAGGTAAATATCCCTACAGTGGAATTTGAGATGCTGGAAGATGATATCGCCTATATCATCATTTCAGAATTTGATGATGTTACAGTGGATCAGTTTGCAGAGGCTTTGGCTATGGCCAGAGGCAACGGTATGAAGGGTTTGATACTGGATCTGCGTGGTAATCCCGGCGGAAGCCTGGATGCGGTGGTAAAGATTTCACAGAAAATATTGCCTAAAGGTTTGATCGTTTACACGGAAGACAAATATGGGCAGCGCAAAGAATACACCTGCGATGGAACCAAACAGTTGGAAGTGCCTTTGGTGGTACTGATTAATGGGAACTCGGCATCTGCTTCTGAGATTCTGGCGGGCGCCGTGAAAGATTGTGGAATTGGCACACTGGTGGGTACTACCACATATGGCAAAGGGATTGTACAGTCAGTAATTCCTATGATGGATGGATCAGCTGTAAAAGTGACTATCAGCAGTTACTTCACACCAAATGGCAACAATATCCATGGAACCGGTGTGGAACCGGATGTGGAGTGCGTGTTTGACGGGGAGGCTTATTATAGCGACCCAGAGAGACCTGATAACCAACTGGAGAAAGCGAAAGAGGTACTGGGTGACCTTCTGAAGTAGCATGGGACGTCCTTAAGGCTAAGCAACTTGCAGACAGTGCTTAGCCTTAATTGCTGTTACTAGGAAATGGGTGGAAGTTAATTTTTTATGTTGAAAGGCTATAAGAAATATGTTAAAATATTTAAGATTGTAAATTATTTGTAATTATAGGAAGATGAAATTTAAGAAAGGATTTAAGAAATGAACAAAGAAAAAGAATTTAAACCGTATATACCTGCGGACAAGGTGGTTCCGGAGCTGACGGTGACTTCCATTACTCTGGGTATCATTCTGGCCGTAATCTTTGGCGGTGCCAACGCATACCTGGGACTTCGCGTGGGTATGACTGTGTCGGCCTCCATTCCGGCAGCAGTTATTTCTATGGGTATCATCCGCTTTGTGTTAAGGCGTGACTCTATTTTGGAGAATAATGTGGTGCAGACTATTGGTTCGGCGGGAGAATCTTTAGCAGCAGGAGCTATTTTTACCATGCCGGTACTTTTCATGTGGGCCAACGAAGGGTTGGCGGACAAGCCGGGACTTGTGGAGATTGCTTTGATCGCTTTGTGCGGTGGTATTCTCGGGGTGCTTTTCATGATACCTTTGCGGAATGCCCTGATCGTGCAGGAACATGGGACACTGCCTTATCCGGAAGGTGTGGCTTGTGCAGAAGTGCTTCTGGCCGGTGAAAAAGGCGGTTCTTCGGCGAAGACTGTATTCTCCGGACTGGGTATCGCAGCAGTGTATAAGTTTATCGCTGATGGTCTGAAACTGTTCCCCAGTGAGGTGGACTATTCTATCAAGGCTTATAAAGGATCCGGAATCGGCGCAGATGTGCTTCCGGCTCTTGCAGGTGTAGGTTATATCTGTGGATTAAAAGTATCATCGTATCTGTTTGCAGGTGGTACTGTTGCATGGTTTGTGATCATGCCGCTGCTCTCCTCCTTTGGCGGACCGGAGATTGCAGAGCTGGGCACCTGGGATCTGTGGAGCAACTATATCCGTTACATTGGTGCCGGTGCAGTAGCGGCGGGAGGTATCATCAGTCTGGTGAAATCTCTTCCTATGATCGTAAGTACTTTTGCCAAAGCCATCAAAGCCATGGGTTCTAAGGCCACTGAGACAAACCGTCTGAGCAAAGACCTGCCTATGCTGTTTGTATTATTGGGAATCGGTGCCTGTGCCATTGCTATGTGGCTGATTCCGTCCATTCCGGTGAACTTGTTTGGTGCTGTTATCATTATAGTATTTGGCTTCTTCTTTGCCACTGTATCTTCCAGAATGGTAGGTATCGTAGGAAGCAGTAACAACCCGGTATCCGGTATGGCCATCGCCACCCTGCTGATCGCTTCCATGCTTTTGAAGGCAACAGGCATGATCAGCGTAGATGGAATGATCGCAGCCATCGCTATCGGTTCTGTCATCTGTATCATTGCCGCTATGGCAGGTGATACGTCTCAGGATCTAAAGACCGGCTATATCGTAGGCTCCACGCCTGTGAAGCAGCAGATCGGTGAGCTGATCGGTGCTGTAGTGTCAGCCATTGCCATCGGAGCGATCCTGTACCTGTTCAACGAGGCATGGGGATTTGGTAGTGCTGCAATCTCTGCTCCGCAGGCGTCCCTGATGAAGATGGTGGTAGAAGGCGTGTTTGGCGGCAACCTTCCCTGGAACCTGGTATTTGCCGGCGCCGGTCTTGCCATTGTCATGGAGATCCTGGCGATTCCGGTTCTGCCCTTTGCAGTAGGATTGTACCTGCCCATTCATTTAAGTACCCCTATGCTGGCAGGAGGCCTGATCCGTTATTACTTTGAAAAGAGAAAAGCCAAGACATTGTCCGAAGACGAAAGAAAAGAACAGATTGACAAGGGTGTTCTTTTCTCCTCCGGTCTCATCGCCGGCGAAGGTCTGGTAGGTATCCTGCTTGCAGTTCTGGCCATTATCAAAGTAAATGGCCAGTCGGTGGGCGATATTATCAATATCTCCGACACTGTGAACCTGGGAAATATCGGCGGTCTGGTATTCTTTGCAATCCTTTGCGGTACACTTTGTTACGCAATTGCAAAGAAGGATAAGAAGAAAGCCTAAGGAGTTCTCATGGCGAAGGAAAAAGAGAATTATTTGGATTATATTCCCAAGCATAACGAACGGTTTTCCTGGGAAGAGAAAGAAAACGGATTGGTTGTGATCAAAGTGGCCAATACCGGCTTCTTCAACCGCATTGCCCAGCTGATTTTTCGAAAACCTAAATTCTCCTATATTGATCTGGACGAGTTTGGATCCTTTATCTGGATGCAGATAGATGGAAAGAGAACGGTCTATGAGATTGGTGTAGCTGTTAGAAATAAGTTTGGGGACAAGGCGGAGCCCTTGTATGAGAGACTGGCAAAGTTTATTACCGTGCTGCGGAATAATGCTTACGTGGTTTATGCGAATAAAATGAAAAAATAAAGAGCTGTGGGCTAGTCCCACAGCTCCTTGTATATCCTGATCACATCTTTTTTTGTTGCCTTTCTGGGGTTGGTAGCTGTGCAGCTGTCCAACAGTGCGGCTTCTGCCATGTCGTCGATCTTTTCCATATATTCTTCTTGTGTAATGGTGCCCAGCTGGGAAATAGACAGGGGAATGTCCATCTCTTTGAGCATGAACTGGACCCAGTTTACCAGGGAGCGGACTGTCATGATTTTGTTGTAGCTGCTTAAGCCTAGGATCTGGGCGACAGTGGCGTATTTTTTTACTGCCGGGAGGTATTCCGGGCGGCTCTTACTGTGTTTGTTGATATCGCTGTTAAACTCGATGATATGAGGCAGCAGCATGGCATTGGCGCGGCCGTGAGGAATGTGGAACATGGCGCCCAGCTGGTGAGCCATGCCGTGGTTTAATCCCAATGAAGTGGAGTTGAAAGCCAGTCCGGCCAGGCAGGATGCTACATGCATCTTCTGTCTTGCGTGGGTATCATTGCCATCCAGATAAGCCCGCAACAAGAACACACCACAGATTTCAATGGCCTTTTCAGCCAGAGCAGTGGCAAATTCATTGCGCTCAGTGCTGACGCAGGCTTCCAGTGCATGAGTAAAGACATCCATTCCGGTGTCGGCAGTGATGGCGGGAGGGACACTTTTGACCAGTTCTGCGTCCAGTATAGTCTCTTCCGGAGTCAGTGACTTGGAAACCAGAGGAACCTTGCGCTCTGCTACCCGGTCAGATACCACTGCAAAAGAAGTGACTTCGGAACCGGTGCCGCTGGTGGTGGGGATGGCGATCAAAGCCACATCCGCATAATGATTCACATTCAGCCCGAATTCCCGGATCGCTTTGGCAGAGTCGATCGCAGAGCCGCCGCCCACGGC
>JAZRJO010000339.1:0-2245 GCA_045645825.1 Acetatifactor sp.
ATTCGAGTGCTAACACCTTCTGTAGTTAAGATATCACTTAGAATATATATTGTCAACATTTTTTCTCAAAAATAATTATTAAAACATTATAAAATAAAATAACCGCACCCGGTCACATAGGTGCGGTTACAACTTTCTCCTTCTCTTTTAGAACACCTCTCTCATACACCCTGCGGAAATAATACCACCCCTGTTTCCAGATAAAGAGGAAGAGCAGTATGATAGGTCATCCACAAAGTGCTGGCCACAGGCAGAATGATGACAAAGGCCACCAGCAGATTCTGCAGGCCTCGGGGAATCCGCTGAAAACTCACAAGACTCTCACATCCCCGGATCATGTAGTACATCAGTGGAATCAAAGCCGGCAAAAGATAACGACCCTGATTCTGAAAATCCATGGCGTATGCATAACGAATGAGCAGAATCATAGGCATGATCATACAGAAGATCATATTAAGATGAAAAAATACTTTTTTCCAACCCATCCGATCAGTTGCCCTTCTCCTCACAAGAGGCACCAAAACACAACCCAAGAGACCTAAAGCAAAGAATACTTTATAAAGCCGATAAGTCCAGATATCCCCTACAATCGTCATGGATCCAAAGGCAGCTACAAAGGTGTAGAAAGCCCCTTCCAGAAAATCGGTTTCCCGCATCATTTCAAGGATACTTATGCCCCTTGATTGATAAGTCACCATATTGGCAGGGTTCACCTCCGGAGAAGCGTACTCTATGGCCATTTTTTCCCGGGTAGCCAGTCCCAAAAAGTCGCCGTCAAAGAGGATATAACTTCTGATAAACCACCAACTGATCCCCAGAAGAACAACAGCACTGATCACGGCACCTTTTTTGAGCATGGTTTTTAGGTCATACTGCCATGTTCCATTTTGTTTCTTTAAAAAATAAGCCAAAAACAGCAAAATACAGCTCAAAATATAACCATATGCATTGTAATACGAAAGGGCGCAGAGAATGATGCCGCCGCACATCCACACACAGTTCGCACGTGCGAACCCTTGTCTGTAACCGCAAACCAGCCCATAGATCATCATGGCCACAGCCAGGAGACACATGGAATCTGTATTTACATAGGTGTGCATAAAAAGATTCTCCGGCAGGAAAGTAACCCCAAAGCAGAAAGCCCAACCAAATCTTCTGTCGACAAATAATTTTTTAGACAGCAGATAGACCACAACAGCCATAAGCAATCCGGATAAGACATTTACAAATCTTGCCACATACAAAAGAACCAGCATGGAATCCGTGAAGAGCCCGGCAAGACGCATCACATATCCCTGCACGATATAGGGAAATACATTGTACAATCCATAAGAAAAACCATAAGAAGGAATCCGCAGTTCTTCCTCAAAACCTGTAGGAATCCTGCCATGCTGATAAATATACCAGGGAACTTGAAACCTGGCATGCTCGTCCGGTGGATTGATCAGTAAAGGCAACGTATCCGCCAAAGGCTGCATTAACGCAATGGTACTTGCCACCACCAGAAAACCTGCCAGATATAAAAATAAAACTAGTCTTTCTGATTTCTTATTCATAATGTAACATCCCTTCCACATATGACATTAAAGAAAACCCCCAAGGCAGTTGTATGCAACCACATTGGGGTATGCTCTTTTATGTAGCATAATGGTCTTGTTTACGCACTGACAGACGCAATCAGATGCCGAAGCAGCCTTCCTCTGTTCCATTAAACACATAATATACAGTACTTTCCTCGGGCTTCACATAAAGATCTACACTCTTTAAATCTTTCTCTTCCTTCTTCAGATCATACTGCCAAACATCCTTCGCAATCTTCACCAGTTCTTCATTGGTATAAGACTTGCCGGCAAACTGTACGCTGATTGTAGCTTTTAAAGTTGTTTTCTTGACTGAGGGCTTTTTAGCAGCCTTCTTCTCAGCTGCCACCTTCTCTTCTTTGACTGCTGCCGTTGCCTTTTCTTCAACTTTTACTTCAGCTTTTTCTATCACTGTCTCCACAGCCTGCTCTGTTATCTTTGCGGCTTTTGTAGTTTTCTTAGTTGCTGCCATAAATGACATCTCCCTTCATCTTTTCATAATATCCACGCAGGCGAACCTGCCTAGGACATTTTATAGCATGAATGGTTGATTGTCAACGATTTTTCAATCTAAAATTTTTGAAAATTTTACCATATCACAGTTCATCCTGCGGGATCAGGATTGGGCGCAACGTCACTATTGCATCACCCAGAAATAGATAAGC
>JAZRJO010000340.1:0-2867 GCA_045645825.1 Acetatifactor sp.
GATGGCAATCGACTTTATTACAAATTTTTCTAAGAAATAATGTTTTTTTTCAAAAAAACAGTTGAAAAATGTGCGCATTTATTATAAACTGATATAGAATTATAACGTGAATAAATTTAGGAGGAATATATTTATGATTTCTGCAGGCGATTTCAGAAATGGTATTACTATTGAATTAGATAGCAATATCTTTCAGATTGTTGAATTTCAGCATGTAAAACCGGGAAAGGGTGCAGCTTTCGTCAGAACGAAGCTGAAGAACATCAAGAGTGGCGGTGTTATTGAAAGAACTTTCAGACCCACTGAGAAATGCCCTCAGGCACGTATTGATAGAAAAGATATGCAGTATTTGTATGAAGACGGTGATCTTTACTACTTCATGGACACCGAGACTTATGATCAGGTTGCTCTGAACACTGAGACTGTTGGTGATGCGCTGAAGTTTGTAAAAGAGAACGAGATGTGTAAGGTATGTTCTCACAACGGAAATGTATTTTCTGTTGAGCCTCCTCTCTTCGTAGAGCTGGAGATCACCGATACTGAGCCCGGATTCAAAGGAGATACCGCTACAGGTGCTTCTAAGCCTGCAGTAGTGGAGACCGGTGCTACCGTATACGTACCTCTGTTCGTAAATCAGGGTGATGTGATCAAGATCGACACCAGAACCGGTGAGTATCTGTCCCGCGTATAATTTCGGCAGATTACAATGCATATTTAACTTATCTGATTCTTGTAAGGCAATGGACTTGTTGTTCATTGCCTTTTTTCTGTGAACAATTGAAAGATTTCTGCCAATTGTTTCGGTTCATCAAGGTCGTATCGGCCGCTTTATCAAAATTTTATCAAAACTGATTAAACGCGCGTAAAAGCGCAGAAAGAGGATATATATGAATAAAAAAGAATTTGCTATGAAAGTGCAGGCGGATATTGCCGACCGCCTCAGACAAGATCATAGAGTATGCATAAAGGAAGTAGTGAAAAATAATGGTGTGGCCATGCAAGGGTTACTGATACATAGCAATGACTGTAATATCACACCGACCATATATCTGGAAGCTTTTTATGAAAGTTACATGGCGGGAGAACCATGGAATACCATCATGGATAATATTTTGACAGTGTATAAAAACGGTCTTCCGGCAGAAACGGTAGATATGGATTTTTTTAATGAATTTGACAAGGTAAAGGAGCGCATTGCATATAAGCTGATCAACGCCGAGCATAATAAAGAACTGCTTACCCAAATTCCTCATATTTGTTTTCTTGATCTGGCTATCTGTTTTTATTATGCTTTTTCACATAAAACACTTGGAAATGGATCGATTCTGGTGTATAATAGACAAGTGGAAACATGGAAGACCAATACTGTGGAGTTGCTTCGGCTGGCACAGAAGAATACCGGAGAGCTGTTTGGAATGGAATTGGTGCCTATGCAGGAACTTCTGATGAAGGTATTGTCGGATGAAGAGACTTGCATACAGGAGGGATCAGCGTTTGACCTTTCCAAAGATGTATGGATGCAAATATTGACAAACAAAGGACGTATATTTGGGGCTGCATGCATTCTGTATCCGGGAGTACTTCAAAGGATTGCAGATGAAGTTCAGGCCAATCTATACATCTTGCCAAGTTCTGTTCATGAAGTGATCCTCATAGCTGTTACCGGTGAAGAAGATGTTCACTTCCTTAAGAGAATGGTGAGAGAAGTAAATGCTACGCAGGTACTGCCGGAAGAGGTTTTATCGGACAGTGTCTACTATTTCGACAGGGAGAAACATGAAATTTCCTTTTTCTAAAGTTTCTAAGATGTCTGAGCTTTTTGAAAAATTTAGTAGACAGAAAGAGACTTTTGTGATATGATAATCAGGGTGGTGTAATAATTCTGTAACATTTAGCGTTTGACCGGCTGTTAAGCAGATCTTTTTTGCATCCGTAGTCTAATGGATAGAACGGAGGCCTCCGACGCCTTTAATGCAGGTTCGATTCCTGCCGGATGCACTTTTACATCACCCTGGTTTTTTACTGTTTTTTCTTTTGATAGTTGTTGGTTTAGATTTTTAAGAAGGGTATTCATATGTGGAAAGACAAAATGCGATCTTTGCGGGATGCATTGATCAAGCATAGTAAAGTTGCATTTCCGGTTATAGTAATAGTTGCGGTGGCTGCTACAGTAGCGCTTGCATTGGGAGCAGGCAGAGTAGAGGAACAGATGGCTGAGACCATAGAACAATCGGAGGAATCTGCTGAAAGCAGTGTACAGGAGGAGGTTACTCTGGACAGAGTGATTCCTGAAGTGGCATTGGAAGACATGAGTCATGGGGCTATGTATACGTTGATGGCTACCTACTATAATGCTCTGGCTAATGGTGATGTAGCTACGATCCGGAATATCAGTAATTATGTGGAGGACACGGAAGTTATCAGGATCCAGGAGCTTAGCAAATATATTGAAAGCTATCCGTTGATTCAGATTTATGTGAAACCCGGTCCTGTTGAGAATTCTTATGTGGCTTACGTGTATACCCATGTGACATTTTACGGTCATGAAGATCGGCTTCCGGGTCTGACAGCATTTTATGTGTGTACAGATGACAATGGAGCCCTGTATCTGAATGAAGGGGAGAATCCGGAGGATATACTGAAGTATATCAAGACGGTCAGCCTTCAGGACGATGTTGTGGAGCTGAATAATAAGGTCAATGCAGAATATAATGAATTGATATTAAATAATAATAAATTATTTGATTATCTAAGTGAATTGGAGAAAGAAGTAAGTAAGGCTACAGGAGAGGCGCTGGCTGCACAGTATGCCAAGACAGAAGCTGAAAATAGTAATGAGCAGGACAGTGAATCAGAAGCGGACACAC
>JAZRJO010000341.1:0-9247 GCA_045645825.1 Acetatifactor sp.
GTCTGAACTGATCAGCAGTCATCTCATGCATGGGAATACGCTTGATGATACCGGCATTATTAACCAGAATATCGATGGTGCCCACTTCCTCCTCGATCTGCGCTACCATATTGTTCACAGCTTCTTCATCCGTTACATCACATACATAACCGTGAGCCTTAATGCCTTTCTCAGCATAAGCTTCCAAACCCTTATCTACCAGTTCCTGTTTGATATCGTTAAAGCAAATGGTTGCACCGGCCTCAGCATATGCAGAAGCGATAGCAAAACCGATTCCATAAGATGCACCGGTTACAAGTGCAATTTTACCTTCCAGTGAAAAATTTGTATATGTTGACATAATCATTCTCCTTATCTTATCTTAGATCTTTATTGGCCACGCCGTCCATATCGTCGAAGTCCTGATTCTCTCCTACCATACCCCAGATAAAGGTATATGCTCTGGATCCACATCCGGAATGGATGGACCAGCTGGGAGAGATCACTGCTTCTTCGTTTCTCATCACAATATGACGTGTCTCATCGGGTTCGCCCATATAATGCATCACAAATGCATCCTCTGGCATCTCAAAATAAAGATATACTTCCATACGTCTGTCATGGGTGTGACAAGGCATGGTATTCCACACACTGCCGGGCTCTAATTTGGTCATTCCCATCTCCAGCTGGCAGCTCTCTACCTGACCGGGAAGAATGTACTTACAGATGACTCTGTGGTTGGCATCCTCCAGACAACCAAGCTCTACCTTGTTCTCATCCTTTACGATGACAACCCCTTCTTCAGGAGTGCCTTCCGGCTTGATAAGAACTGTAGGGCATGTCCTGTGAGCAGGTGCGGAGTTCAGATAAAATTTGGCCGGTTTCTGTGCATCAGCGCTGGCAAAGACAATATCTTTGGATCCCATACCTATGTACATAGCCTCTTTGAAGCCCACCTGATAGACCTTGCCGTCTACGGTAATGGTTCCTGCGCCGCCGATGTTGATCACACCCAGCTCTCTTCTCTGGCAGAAATACGCGGCACGAAGCTCATCCCCTGCGGTCAGGGCAATGGGTTCTACCGGTACTGCTGCACCTGTAATGATTCTGTCGATGTGACTGTATACCAGCTTGATCTGCCCGGGAACAAAGAGATCCTGAATCAGGAATTCTTCCCTCAGACGATCTGTGGTGTAGTGCTTCACATCTCTTGGTGATACTGCTGTTCTCAGTTCCATGTTACGCCTCTCTTTCTGCAAATAAAAATTTGCGATCAGCCTCCATGAAAGCACTTACATTATTATAACACAACAATGTAAATTTTTCAAAGAGTTCTTTCATGATACCATTATAAAAGAAAGAATTCGCCAAGTCTTTTCAAATAGTGATGAAAACCTTGCAAATTTTGAACTTTTAAATTATAATGTACATACAGGGCAGGAAAATCAAAGGTTGATCAAGGTTATGCCCGTTACTCAACACATAAACTTAGAAAGGCAGGCTATTTATGGATGAATTATACTCCTGTCATCAGGCTATTGAGAATTGTCTGAGCAGTCGGACATTTTCCATTGCACATTTGTATAAAGAGGAGAAAGCCATGGATATGCATATTCATGATTGCTATGAATTGTATTATTCCATATCCGGCGGTAAACAGTTTCTGATCGACAATAAATTCTACACCATTACTCCCGGCGATCTGTTCATCATCAACCAATACGAAAGCCACAAATTAACGCAGATCGATACCGGTATTCATGAAAGAATTGTGGTGAATGTACATCCAAATTTTGTGAAAGCACTTTCAACCGTAGGCACAGACCTTGACTATTGTTTTACCAACCGTTCTCCACGCTTTCAACATAAGATCTCGCTCAACAAAGAACAACAGCAGAGGTTTCTTTATTACATCAATAAGATTACCTCTGCTAATGGTTATGCCCATGATATTGTGGAGCAGGCAGCCTTTATGGAATTGTTAGTTCTGATCAACACCATTTCACAGGAACTGAGCAAAGCTGCCGGAATTGGCCAGACTAAGATTACAACCAACACTGACGGCAATGGTTCTTCTTATAAATACAATCATCAGGTGGACGATATTCTGGCATACATCAACCAGAACATCTCTCAGCCCATTACCATTGAACAGTTAGCAACACACTTCTACTTAAGTGAGTCTTACATTTGCAGAATTTTCAAATCTGCCACCGGTACTACTATCAATAAGTACATTACTGCCAGACGCATCAGCATCGCAAAGGCACTGTTAAATGAAGGCATGAGTGTATCCGACGCTTACGAGCGCAGTGGGTTTTCAGATTACAGTAACTTTTTTAAATCTTTTACCAAGGCTGTTGGCGTTTCTCCCAAAAAATATGCAAATTTAACCATTAGCTAAATGCAAAAGGCAGGCACGTTATCGCGCCTGCCCCATCTTATAATTCGTTTATGTCACGCTCTTCTTTCGTATGCGTCTGCCCCACACCACAACGATCATAAAGATTGCGATACTGGCCACGCTGACCACGATCCCCAGATTCTGTCCATAGGGCATATAGTGCATTTCAATGATATGGTAACCCGCCTGAAGATCCAGCGCCATAAGGGTTCCGCCAAACAAAGCCGGCTTAGTCTCTACTCCATCCACCATCACAGTCCACCCCTTCTCGTAAGGCACTGACAGAATCAGCCTGCCGTTCTTTGCCAATGTGATCTCGCCATTTATATGGGTACTGTCATAAGATACATTGGTCATACTTTCTCCGGAAAGGATATCAATAGCTTCTCTCAGAACCCCTTCATCCATCTTATAAACATCAACCTTGATCTTTTTGCTTTCGTCCTTGCTATCACCATTTGTCAGCCTTCCATTGGTACCCTCTTTCAAGAAACCCAGATGCATGATCCTTGAATTCTTCAGATCGTTGTAGGAACGTGTCACTCCTGCTGCCGTAAAATCAACCTCTTTGGTTCCGGAAGCAGTAAGGATACCATAGTAATAGGCATCTTCACCGGCTGTAAAGCGTACATCATCCTCATCCTGCTCGGAATCCACTTTGGTAAACAAAGTACCTTTTACCCCCAGATTGTTGACCAGTTGATTCTGCAATCGCAAGCCATTGCTGCCGCTTGGCAGTTCAAAGCCTTCCGGCGCCACATAACCAAATGGAAGTTCCACCTGTGCCTCATACAGACTGATCTCACCGCTGTCTCCCAGATGTTCATACAAGGGGCCTTCTTCTCTGGCATTCTTACCATACATGAATCGTACATTTAAAAGAGCAGAGGTTAAGAACGTGGCTCCATCATAACCATAATATACTTTACTGTAAAGCATTCCCAAGGTCTTATACATATCCATCACGTAAGAATTCAGTGTGGAAGAAAAGACAGATGCAGTGGGATAACCTGCTAAAGTACCATCATTCTTAGTCTTTCGCGAAAACTTCTCCATACGAAAGAATGGCTCTTCATCCTCCTGTGCCTTTTCCTTTGCCGTCTCATGCAGTTTCTGATAATCCACCAGCTCGTCCAGATATGCTGACCGACTAACTGTACCCACGCTGGTATTATACATATTGATACCGCTCTCTGCCACCACGATAACCAGTGTAGCCAAAGCCAGAATCATTCTGACAGACCGCTTTTCTCTGGTTCTGTATAAGTAAAGTACTATAGCATAAGCCGTCACAAATCCCAGATTCAAAAATTCCACCCAGGTCTCAAAGTGATCCGTCTGAGCAAATTTCTCCACAAATAATAAGAATGCTGCCGCCACCAGATAACAGTTTACAATCTGCTTCGCATCTTCTTTGTGCAGATTCCTATATGCTTCATACCCCATCACCAGTACCAGAAAAATGTAGATAAAGGACTGTCTGCCCGGCAAGGAATCCGGATAATTTAGTCCATGCCAGATAAAGTCCAGTATATTAGTGGAAAAACCAAGCAATAACACACCCACAAGGGCCAGCAGCCCAAATCTTTTGTGGATCGGAATCTCTTTGTTTATGGCAAACATAGGCACAAGTATAAAAGTCCCCACGCCGCTATAGATATTGGGCCAGTGATCCAGTCCTGTCTCTGTGCCGATGCACATACAATGTCTCATGAGCACATCCAATATCGGAAAATAAGATTCCAATTTATCCGGAAAATTCATATCTCCAAAATCAGTCTCCAGAATGGCAAATATCTCCGGTATCAAAAGTACAGCTGCCATCCCTCCTGCCAGCAAAGAATACACTGCAAAGTCTCGTATCGCGTTTAAGGAACAATTCTCCCACAAAAACAGCACCACAAAATACAATACCAAAAAGATACAGATCATGATAGAGATATAAAAGTTGGTAAAAATACAAAGCCCCAGGGTAATACAGTAAAGCTTGCACTTCCCTTCCTTTACCAGTTGTTCAAGTCCCAACATAAGTAACGGCAGTAACACCACGCAATCCAGCCACATAATATTCCAGTTATATGCCGTCATAAAACCTGACATGGCGTAAAAGCAGGAAAAGAACAACACACCCACATCCTGTTTATCCCCAAAATGCTTTCTCAGATAAATACAAGAGGTCAGTCCGCACAAACCAATTTTCACAATCACCAAATAGCTCATAAACTCCATGAGGTACTCTCCCGGCACCAAAAATGCCAGCCAATGTAGCGGACTTGCCAGATAATAACCATACAAAGCCAGGAAATTAGAACCTATCCCCACATTGTAGGAATAAGCCAATCCTTCCCCGGCTTTAATCTTTCTCACAAATTCACTGAAAAAAGGCATGTACTGATGGTACATGTCCGAAACCAGAAAACTCCTTTCTCCGAAAGGGTAGATTTTCTTTAACATAAAAATCACAAGCATGATCAAAAAGGGAACTGCAAAGGACAGGAGCAAGATCCACTTCCCCCATCCTTCCTGTGCCTTCAAAACCGACATACTTTTCTTCTTCCCTTTACCCACACGTTTTTTCCCCACAATACCTGTAACACCCATATCTGCCTCCACTACTTCTCCAGGTCAAACATCAAATAATACTGCATGGTCTGATATTGCAATACTCTTTGCTCATCCTTCACCTGCTCTTCTTCTGTGCAAAATTGTCCCTGCGCATCCCTGATCTGATTAGCTGTTATCACCGGATACTGCTCTCTGATCCCTTTCAAAAAGCTCTGATATTCCGGCAAAGGCAATCCACATCTCTCCAACACGTCGATAGCCAGATAATTTACACTGGTCTCTTGCTTGTAAACCCCTACATCTTCCGGCAACTCATAATTGCTCCACAACACATAAGGTACTTTATATTTTAACAGATTTTCTTCCAAAGATAAAGAGTCAATTTGCATTCCGTTGCTGCGAATGATGGAATTACTTACATAAGTAGTGGGCTGATGATCCCCGAAGAACAAAATTACCGTTTTTTGTTCTTGTTCTTCAAAATATGCAACCAATTTTTCAAAAGCCTCATCTGTCTTCTTCATCAGGGACAGATACTGATTCAACACCTTGGACTGTATGCCCTCGGCTTCAATCTTCGGTTTGAAATTAGCAAAGGTCTCATCATAGCCACTGTGATTCTGCATTGTCACATTAAAGACAAACAGCGGTTGATCTTCTTCCTTTTCTTCATACAACTCGATGATTTTGTCAAAGCAAGCCTCATCTGAAATATACTTTCGGATTTTCTTAGCCCCCTTCAAATCATCTTTAGACAAAAAGCTGTCAAATCCCATAAGCGGATAAACCCTGTCTCTCTCCCAACCATCTGCATAGTACGGATGAAGCGCTATCGTAGAATATCCAAGAGACTTCAGATATGCCGGAAGACTGATCCCCTCACTCTTCACATACTGCTGATAAGCCACACTTCCCTGGGGCAAAAATGCCATACTATGCCCTGTCAGGAACTCAAACTCCGTATTGGCAGTATTCCCACCCAGCACCGATACATTCAGCCATCCGCTTGACACATCCTCGTCCTGCTGTAAGCTCCGGATAAAAGGCATATAATCCTCATTGGTCTCAAATTCACCAAGCACCGACAGATCAGCAAAAGCCTCGTCCATGATCACAATGATATTGGGCCTGTCCAATTCCCCGGGATTCTCAAGCGCCGCTGCCAGCTCATCGTTACCGAAGCTTTGATATTCTTCCCCGGCCGATTCTTTCTCATACCCCTTAGGCTTATCCACATTCAGATATTCTAATTCCATAATGAAAGCCACCACATTACCGTCACGTTTATTCATAACCGTAGGAGTGAACAACTTGTCATACAATTGAAATTCAACCACAAAACTGTCATCCTGGATCATCTTTACATATCCATGCAAAAGTACTGCCGGTAACACGATCATCATCATCCTGATGACCAGACGCTTTAAGGTCTCCCGTGCAGCCACCCGATATCGCACTCTACTCTCCAGAAATAACAAAATCACAAAGCCTGCCAGTACAAGCAGTGTATCCTTCTCCGGAGTATAATCAAAATTGTCTGCCACACTGGCTGCTGTGGACAGAGAATAAATATCCCATGGCATGATTGGTGTTGACCGAAATTTCAACACATAGTAATTGGCCAGGCCTATCATCATAAACGCACTGGTCTGAAAGCACAGTGCCGTCCGGATTTTTCCAAAAATACCTGTAAATAAAACAGCAGTCAGTTCGTAAAATATGATATTCAGGGTCTGCACCCCGGGTCTCATATCAACAAAAGGATTATGGGTATATAGATCAAACAAATAAAAAGTGATCACCGGGCATATCATCAGTGCAATCGTTGCTCTGGCTGCCGCAACCTTTTCCTTATCTGTCACTAATGTCCGCATTTTCAGGCCGGCGGCTGCAAGGGCCGCAAAAACTGTTTGAATACGCGAACCTTTATTTACATTCATATCGTTACTCAAATGCTACTTCCTCCCTTCGACAGAAATAATTTTATTACACAATGCACAAAAAAGCAAGTTCTATTTGCCAGTGTCAAAGCATATCATAATATAACGTTCTTTTCAGAGGATTTATATGAAAATTGCAATCATTGGGCGAAAAAAAGATACCTTCCGATACGAAAAGTATCTTTCTGCAATTCCTTATCACGCTTTTACTACATTATCCCTGGGGGATATCACCAGTTGCAACGGTGTGCTTTTACCGGGGGGCGGCGATATCACACCTGCTTTTTTCGGAGAACACAATAAAGGCTCCCGTAATATTGACACCGAGCTTGATATCATTCAGCTTCAGGCTGCCGATTACTGTATCCGCTACAAACTCCCTCTTTTGGGAATCTGTAAAGGCATGCAGGTGATCAACGTAGCCTTAGGGGGCACGATCATTCAGGACCTGCCTGCCGCCCACCTGCACAAATACATAGAAAGAGACCAATATCACTCAACAGACATTGCCCCGGATTCTTTTCTCAGTAAGCTTTATGGTCCCCAAATGACCGTCAACAGTGCACATCACCAGGGAATTGGAACACTGGGCAAACAATTACGCCCCATCCAATGGTGCCCTGAAGATCAATGCATCGAAGCTATTGTCCATGAAAAGCTTCCCATCATTGGTCTGCAATGGCATCCCGAACGTCTGAGCAGGGATCTTTCAGGAACCGATGGTATACCTTTTCTTTTCTATCTTGCTTCTTTCATCAAAACTTTCTCTTAAGAATCTTATCCTTAACAATTTCAAACAAAGACCTGATGATTTCCTTAACCATCTTGGCCGTCTCTTCATCCACTTCCTTCAGAGCATTGACGATCCCGGTCATGCTCTTTCTCCAGTCTGCCGTAAATTCAATGAGATTATCTGCTTCAGAAGCACTGACAATCTGATATAACGTATCCACAAAAATCTGCAGTCTGACTGCATCCAATGACAAAATCCACTCATTGATCGTCTCGTTCAAGCGCAGACTGCCCCCATGGATATCATCCGCTTCCACAAATTGTCCATCCTTTACCAGCCATGTATAGGGATTATGCTGCGCCAGTCCAAATGTCTTGCTCTCCACAGTTTTATAATGGATATCCTTCTCAAACAGCATCCCGATCAGTGATGATTTCGGCAGGATCTTCACTATCCTTTCCTCCACCGCTTCAAAATGCCCGGTTGAGAGTACCTCTGGCCGAAAGCCCGGGCCATCCATACTATAGACCTTAATGATACGTTCCTTAACGGATTCCGAACACATCATGGCTGCATAGACAGCCAGGTTCCCACCTTTGGAATGACCACCCAAGTAAAATCGATTCCGCAGCTTTGCCGTGACTATATTCAGATACTTCAGACTATAGGACTGCCCCGGAATGGGACTTAGAAATGCCATGTTAAAGTCTTCCTTCCAGCCCACGATTGATTCATCCGTCCCTCTGTATGCAATATACAAAGTCCCATCCTCCAACAAGTACGTAACTGCTGAAAACTGTGTCTCCCATTCTTTCTCTATGATATTAATATAACAGTTCAACCTAAGATTTTGATACCTCTTACTTTGAAGCATGGCCTCAAACAAGGCTCTATTATCCTTTTCATATCGCTCGTCGGCATACAGATTCTCATAATCTGCATGAGCATATATCTCTTGAAGCGTAACAGAAGCTCTGTTCTCCCTAAGTTCAGGCACCATGCCGTCAAACTTCAGATAAGCAAACTGACACAACACCAGACTGTCCACATCGTTCATGGGAAATTCTTTCCAAGTCCTGTTACCATACTCTTTCACATAATCAATGATCGTCCCTGCCATCCACTCACCTTCCTATAACAAGTTTACCACAATCATGGAGCCAAAAACATTAAAATCTGATGAATTTTTTCTTAAAGTTGCTTTTTTTTAGCAAAAGAGGTATAATCTTTAAAGGGTACTGTTCCCGAGAAGGAGGATTTTGATGGGAAACATAAGAATTGTTGCAGATTCCACCTGTGATTTATCTGCCGAATTAAAAGAACAATATCATATTATTACGATTCCTTTGTGTATCGTCATGGAGGATCAAAGCTACTACGATGGGGAAGATATTACGCCCGACCAGATCTATCTGTGGTCGGATGCTAACCGACTTACTCCCAAGACTGCTGCGATTCCTTACGGAAAGGCCCAGGCTGTCTTAGAACCTATGATAAAAAATGGCGATGACATTTTATTCTTCGGCATTTCCGAGCAGATGAGCACTACCTGTAATGTAGTACGGTTGCTTGCCAGTGACTATGATTATGACAAGTTACATATCATCGATTCCATGAACCTGTCTA
>JAZRJO010000342.1:0-5058 GCA_045645825.1 Acetatifactor sp.
AGCAACCTTCCGGTTCTGCCGTTACCGTCAATAAAAGGATGGATGCTCTCAAACTCGATATGGAAACGAGCCAGTTTTGTTACGATATGGGACATGCTTTCAGCAAAATCATGTAACAACTGTTCCATCTTAGGCTCAATAAGATACGGCTGCACAGGTTCATGCTGTGCGCTCATAATACGAACCGGAACTCTGCGGTATACACCACGATCCTCTTTCTTGTCAGCAAGGACAAGATAATGAATCTCCTTGATGATGCTCTGGCTAATCGGAACAACATCAATATTATCGGAATAACATTTTGCAAAATAGCGGAACAATGCATTTTTCCTTTCCTTCCCCAAAAGGCACCTGCGCCTTTTGCAGAATTTAGAGGCCAATGTATATGGTGGTGTCTTGGTAGATGTTATAGCCGTTTATGGTGTCGAATAGGATGTAGTTGTGGTCGTAAAAGGAGCCCTTTAGTTTTTGGTCTTGTGGTAAGATGATGTAGTGGCAGAGGTGACTTTTGGCCAAGGTGGCAAGGCGCTCTGTGTCTACTATCTGGGCTTCCATGAGCATGTACATCTCGTTATAGTTGTTCCAGCGTTGTACGGTCTGTTCTCTGCCGTAGGGCATGCAGATTACAGGGGAATATTGGCGTACGTATTGGAGCATTTCTGCGGGGAAGAGGGCCAGGACTTCTCGGCCTTCTACTTCAATGGCATCGCAGATATCTACCACTGTCTGGGGAATGTGGTAGAGGTTTTCAGCTTTATGGAAGTGGGGATTATTATAAATATAGCTTCCTGAGATCATGATCAATATGCTGTAGATCGCTGCAAATGTGATTCTCCATTTGCCTTTGATATTGCCATACAAATGTATGGCCGCATATGCAATGACTATGGTGATGGGCAATAGCCATAGAATGCGGTAGTAGATCTCATCTCCCACAAAACCATATACGATTTGTGCGAAGAAGGGATTGAAAAACAAAAATAATAGGATGGTGGGCACATATACAAATAGGATCCGTATTTGTTTCCTCTTTTCTTTTATAAGGAGGTAGATCACTGCCAGAAGAAACCAGCCTACTAACAGTCCTGTACCCATATATTCCCGAAACAAGGAAATTACATCATTCCACATGAACATTCTCCTTATCACTCAGCCATTACATATATAATCGCGTAGCATACCGCAGGGACACAACAAAGGGCCATCGGTATCAGAATCCGCCATTTTTTGTAACTGACCGCCGCGCAGATTCCGGTCACTCCGGTTATCATACACAATAGAACGGCCCCTAAGGTACTGCACATACACCCGGTAAATACACAGCAAAGCAAGAGTAGCCACAAGCCCAATGCAACCTTCCTGTTTTCCTGTATTCTCTCCAATATCAGTAAAAATAAGTATATTGTTGCAGGGATCACAATACTTCCCAGAGCGGCCTTTCCCTGTCTGGATCTTGCTATCATGAAATTTTCCACAGAATACAGGGAGTAATCACCAAACAATACAAGCAGTTCTGTAAGTACCAGAAACAGCGGCAGCTTCTCACTGTGCCTTTGGCAGATTTTGCCGCCGATCAAATAATAAATTCCATAAGTCATAGGTATCAGCATAAGCGGTGCCGCCACATGGGCAACGGTCACTGCCGGCACACCTGAGATTCTGGCAAGAAATGCAATCCAGATAGGGAAAGGTGCCAGTCCATGCCTGATATCCAATCCTGTGGTTCCGCCGGTATAGGGCAGTTTCTGGTACATGGTATTGCTTTCTTCTGCGATCGTGGATACTGCCACATAAAAAGCATCATCACCGTCACCATATGTCATAAATACTGCCTGAAACATCTGGAACAGAAGCAGCACCCAAAAGACACACCAGAGAACCAAATACCACTTTCCGTTTTCTCTGGATACTCCGAAAATTACACGATAAGATATCTTGTTCCTACGCATGCATCTTACGTGCTGTATCAAGCCAAGACACAGAAACACCGCAGCCACTGCCAGGTACAAGGTCCCCAAGGAAAGCAGTGGATTCTCAGCATCGATTGGTTTGGTAAAGTCAGTAAAAAAACGCTTTTCTTTTAATATTAGGGGCACGCAGACAAATTGAAATCCTGCCCATAATATGAGCTGACCTGTTATCCACAGAAATGGCAGGTTGCCCCTGCGCCCATCCACAACTGTGGCCGTGATCCCACCTACGACCAAGGGAATCAATACCAGCCACAGCACCAAAACAATTACACCAACCATTACTCTATGCCCTTTCAGCCTTCAAAAAATTCTATCACCTTATCACAGATGTGATCCACCTGTTCCAGCGTCAGTTTATAGAACATGGGTAATCTCACCAATCTCTCACTCTCTTTGGTGGTATACTTATCTTCCCCGTGGAATCTGCCATATTTCAGGCCCGCCGGTGCTGTGTGCAAAGGAATATAGTGGAACACGCACATGATCTCGTTTTCTTTCATGAACTGAATAAAATCACTTCTCTGTGCCAGGTCAGCAGCCTTGATATAAAACATGTGGGCATTGTGTACACACCCCTCAGGTACAACGGGAAGTTCGATCTTGCCTGCATCGGCCAAAGGTTTCAGTCTCTCATAGTATCTGTTCCAGCAATCCAGCCTGTGATTTGTGATCTCTTCAGCAATCTCAAGCTGGGCATACACATAAGCCACATTCATTTCACTGGGAAGGTAAGATGAACCAAAATTCACCCAAGTATACTTATCGATCTGGCCTCTGTAGTATTTGCTTCTATTGGTACCTTTTTCACGGATAATTTCTGCATCCTCAATGTGTTTCTCGTCACGGATCAATAAAGCACCGCCTTCACCCATGCTGAAATTCTTGGTCTCGTGGAAGCTAAAGGCACCGAAATCACCGAACGTGCCAAGAGCACGACCTTTATAGGAAGACATGATGCCCTGGGCTGCATCTTCTATAACTGTCAGATGATACTTCTCTGCGATCTCCATGATCTTGTCCATTTCACAGGACACTCCTGCATAATGAACGGGTGCGATGGCCTTGGTCTTGTCCGTAATGGCAGCCTCGATCAGGTTCTCATCGATATTCATGGTATCCGGTCTGATATCCACAAACACAGGCACGGCTCCCCTAAGCACAAAAGCATCTGCTGTGGATACAAAGGTATAGGCCGGCAGGATCACTTCATCCCCTGGCTTGATATCAGCCAGCAGTGCAGCCAGCTCCAGCGCGTGGGTACATGAGGTGGTCATGAGACACTTGGCAGTGCCGGTCTTGTCCTCTATCCACTCATTACATTTCTTTGTAAATGGACCGTCTCCGCAGATCTTCTGATTGTCCACGCATTGACGAATGTATTCCATTTCCTTCCCCGTATAAGGAGGTACGTTAAAATTGATCATATGTTACACCCTTTCCGCCGTCTGCTCTGACGACTCTCCATTTAACATGCTATCCAATCGGGACAGGCAATGCTGTATCCTGCCACCTGTAAATATCTTTGCAATCCCTGTAAAGATCAGGTTTCTCACCATATCTGCCAAAACACCGCAAGCAAATACAATCATCACACTGAAAATACACCTTACTGCAAACCACAAAGGATTCCCTTCCGTAGATGCTCCAAGCCACACCGGCCACAGATATCTGATCTCTACCTGTTCATGCAGAAGATACACACCAAAGGTATAAGGGGCTATTTTCAAGGCAATGCGGGCAAACATTCCTTCCCTTAGCTTCCAATAATAAAACCCATAAAAGATGCTGATCGCTGCAAACAAATTCAAAATATGATTATAGTGGTACGTTGCGATCAGAAAATCCTCAAACTTACCGGTGGTCAGATACAATCCCCGGATCACAAGCGTGATCCCTAAGATTCCCGCACAGCCTGCCAGATATCCCCATATTCCCTTCTTCCCACTGTCAAACCACTTGATTCCATACAGACGCATATAAGCAGCACACAGGTATACACACACAAACCATAAAGCATCATAGCCCAGTTCATCTATGGTCAGCCTCACCGGCAATATAGATTTATTCACAGACCAGAACACAAGTAGCATAATGATCGTAACCTTCAACTGTATCTTCTTCATATGATGCACCGCACACTTTAGTATGGGTGTTAAAAGATACAGCATTACATACGCTGTAGCAAACCAGTATTGTTCCATTTCCACCGGCAATACATATTGTAACAGCTTATACAAATTCAGGTCCCTTACAGATAACACACCCACTGCCATAAGTATGACCGGCACTAGGATACTGTAGAAAAGCACCTGGCACACCAGCTGTATCAGTCTGGTACACCGAAAATTACTTTCTGTCAGGAAATAACCGCTGATCAACATATATACATTGACTGCCACAATAGAAAGAGTCTCCAGCACCCATGCCACATAACCATTGACAGTAAGAGATCCTGTCATAGCCGGCAATACCTTGCCTTTAGACAGATAATGGAGCATGATCACCATCATCATGGCAAGGATGCGAAGCACTTCCATATTGGCCATTCTTTTTTTCTTCATGCGAATTTACCCTCTTCCAATGGCATTTCCCATCACATTATCTGTGACCTTACTGATAATATATCTGGGTCTGCCTTTCACTTCCTCATAGATCCTGGCAATGTAATGTCCGATGATTCCCAGACTCAACATGATAAAACCACCGATGATCAGCACCAGCAGGATCACTGTGGTAAAGCCCTCTACAGCATTGCCTGTCAGATACTTAATCATGGTCTGAACAGCCAATATTATACTAAACAGTATGGACACCATACCCATAACCGTCACTAACTGCAGCGGCAAGGTACTGAAAGATGTGGCATTGGTAATGGCATACTTCATCAAGCTGATAACAGACCATTTACTCTGGCCATACAGACGCTCCTGCACCTCATATTCCACGGTTGTAGTGCGAAAACCTGCCCAGAAGGTCAGTGCCCGGAAGAAGGTATTTTTCTCCGGAAGCTCCAATAGCACATCCACCACCTTACGATCTAACAGCTTATAATCAGAGGAAGCATTCATGTCCATCTTGATCAGTT
>JAZRJO010000343.1:0-7144 GCA_045645825.1 Acetatifactor sp.
TAGGCAGGTTCATGTCCAGATAATTGCCACAGTCCTTTGCGCATGCTCCGGGTACCTCATCATGATAATCCCTTATAAATTCAAACATCTCCACCATCAGAGGCACGATGTCCTCACTGGTCAGGTCACCTGCAAGCAGCAAGTAAAAGCCTGTCCGACAACCCATGGGGCCGAAATAGATGGTCTTATCTGCATAGGTAGGGTGATTGCGCAGGAAAGTAGCAGCAAGATGCTCTATGGTGTGCATCTCGGCAGTGTTCATCACCGGCTCCTCATTGGGACTGGTCATGCGCAGGTCAAAGGTGGTGATCACCTCTGTACCTATAGTGTCCTTGCGGGAGACGTAGATGCCCGGTTGTAGTTTTAAATGATCTATGGTAAAGCTTGCGATTTTCTTCATGTGTTGTTCCTTTCTGTGTGTTTATTCTGTGCAATTTTCAGTATACACTATTTTGTAAAAAATGAAAAGGTGGTGAAGAAACTAATTATAAAATAATTATAAAGTGTATTGCAAATATCTTGATTATATAATATAGTCTATTTACAGGTAAATAACGTTAGTTACATGAACACGATGTTAACAGTATTTTTGCTGACATGTGTAATAATCTTATAATTCTTATATGTTTCATATGACCTTGATCAGGTTGATATTCCTAAGATTCTGTTACATGGGTAGAAGAATGCCGGGTTTTTAACATTTTTATAGACGCATAAATGAATAAAACATAACGATAAAAGGGGAGGAGTAATAGAATGCAATTAGATGATATGAAGAAAATGCCCAGAATTGGCATAAATATTACGGACCATAATAAAAAGACACGAGATAGTAATGGCAAAGTAATCTTTGATGATAATATTTTATGTGCTCAATTTCTGAAGGATTATGTACCATTACCAATACTTAAATCAGTGCGACCGGAGGATATAGGGGATATATCAGAAAGATATGTGCCACTTTTTACTTCGGAAAGAGAAGCTGATGTGGTAAAGAAAATACATCTGCCAGATAAAAAATCGGTTTTTTTAGTATCTCTTATTGAACATAAGACAGAAGTGGATTATAATGTAATTATGCAGTCGCTGCGGTACATGTGTTATATCTGGGAAGATTATCAGAAGGAAATGCTCAAAAAACGGGAGGAACAGTGGGAAGCAATTTTAGCGGAGCGCAATAAGGAGTAGGTCTTGTAAGGTCTCAAAAAGGAAGAGCCTTACATCGTCAATTGATCAGGCGATGTAAGGCTCAAATTGATATCACCAATATTAGGAAGAGCACTTATTTTACATCTTCCACCTTTTTCTCCAAGGGTTCTTCCAGTATCTTGGGATTCTGCATAAATTTACGCAGCTGTCGCAGAGAAAGTGCAAGATACAGTCCGTCACAAAAGCGCTCATCTGACACTAGGCCAAACCCCATATGCTTCTGATTGACGATTTCGTTCCCTTGTACGGTAGCGAGAGGTTTCTCTTTGCCCATGGCGAAGAATAAGCCGGTAGTGCCGAACTCGTACACATGGTGGAATACATGATTAATACCAAGAGACTTTAAGTTCGTAAGAAAGAAAGAGGTGTGGAAAGGGCTCAGATCCACGATTTTTTTAGGCATGATATTGTGCTTATCCATCCACATCAGTGTGTTTATCACAAGCTTGATAAAGGGACCGGGGATATTACGCATCAACACGCGCAAAAGTTTGTCGGTATCATTCTCTCCTACACGCTTGGTGGTCTCTTTTTGGATGGCTTCGTTTACTTTTTCCGCCACTTCCAGAATGGTTTCGGTGCCTTCAAAGCACAGCTTAATGGTAGTCCCCACGCTGCCGTCGTGAAGTGTGGGATGTACCACGAAACTCACCCAGATCTTGGGTCTTGCATAGATGCGTCCGTTCATGACAAAGCGGTTCAATTGGGGACGGAGTGCAATGAGACGTACGATGGCTGCGATGATTATGTGCATGTAATTGAGTTTGATGCCCTGTGCAGCTTTTTCCTTGATATAATCGTCCATGGGAGGGCAGGCGAAAGTGTCCTCATACATATTCATGGAGTCGGTTCTGGTCTTTAAGATGTAGGGCATGATCTGCTGCATCGGTTCAAGGCTTCGGATGGCGCGGCCATCAGGTCGTTTTCCAAACATAGTCTTCCTCATTTCTAGTGCAATTTTATAAAATATTTAGCAAGTTAATATTTTTTTTATATTATACTAGATTCGACAGAAATCGACAAGACTTATTTTGTGAATTTATCAATTGATTTTTGTTAAGTGGGAAAAGGCTATTCTGCCAAAAGAGAAAAAAATCCCCGCCAAGAAATTAGTTCACAATCTGATTTCTTGGCGGAGAACTGTTTTATTTGTTCTTTTTCTTGGTGTCCGCCTCTTTCACAGAGGTTACAACCATCTTTGTCAGTGCAAACAATGCCAAAGCATTGGGAAGAACCATCAGGTAGTTAAATGCATCGGTCAGCTCCCATACCAGGTCACTCTGCATAACGGTTCCAAGGAAGATGAATACCAGTGCAATCGCCGTATAGACAATAGTACAGAGCTTAGCGTTCTTCTTACCGAACAGGTAGACTGCATTGATCTTACCGAACATGTTCCAGCTAAGAATGGTAGAGAATGCGAAGAAGAACAGGCAAACTGCAACGAACATTGCACCAAAGCCGGATCCCAGAATGGTACCGAATGCAGTTTGTGCCAAATTGGTTTTGGTAATTACAGTGCTTGCTGCAGCTGCGCCACATTCAGCTAAAGGACCGTCTGCTGTGTACAGTGTAGAAATAATAACCAGTGCATTCAGGGTCAGTACTACAAAAGTATCAATGAATACACCTGCCATAGCAACAACACCCTGATCATGGGGATGTTCTACATTAGCCTGTGCATGTGCGTGAGGGGTGGAACCCATACCTGCTTCGTTGGAGAAGAGACCTCTCTTTGCACCCTGGCTGATGGCTGCTTTTATGGCTGCACCAAATGCACCACCGATGATTGCCTGGGGCTGGAAAGCATATTTGAAGATCATGCCAAAGGTTGCAGGCAAATAAGTGATACGACAAACCAGGATTACCAGACCGCCTAACAGGAAGACACCTGCCATAATAGGAACCAGCTTCTCACATACAGATGCCAGACGCTGTACGCCACCCAGGAAAATAGCTGCGCAGATAATAACCAAAACAATACCGACGATCCAGGAAGGCACGCCGAATGCGGTTTCAAAAGTGGAACCGATAGAGTTGGATTGTACTAAAGATCCCATAAAGCCCAATGCCAAAATACTGGCAATAGCAAAGAACACTGCCAGGAATTTGCCAAAGCCGCCCTTAAATGCAGTAGTAATGTAGTAAACGGGACCACCCTGGATATTACCGTCTTTGTCTTTGATACGGGTCTTCTGTGCCAGAGTTGCCTCAGCATAGATGGTTGCCATACCGAAGAAGGCGATCACCCACATCCAGAAGATTGCGCCGGGACCACCGGTCAGGATCGCACCGGATGCACCTACGATATTACCGGTACCAACCTGGGCTGCGATAGCAGTTGCCAGTGCCTGGAAAGAGGTCATGCCGCTTGCGCTTTTGCCGCCCTTCAGGGACAGATTGCCGAATACCTTCTTCATACCGTCGCCGAAGCAGCGAACCTGTACGAAACGGGTCTTAATGGAATACCAGAGTCCTACTGCGATCAGCAGGATGATCAGTATGTAACTGGATAAATACTCGTTGATTTTTACCACAACAGGGTAAATTGCATTTTCAAATGCTGCCATAATGGTTTCCTCCTAAATGAAAAACGGAACAGCTGACATTCAGCTGCTCCGGAAAAGCAAACGCAATACCGTGGACAAACCATGTCCACACATGTATCTCTGTCCTTTTACCTGAGAGATTCGGCCGGATATTAAGCCTTGCACCTTCGGTACTCATTCTGAGCTTCTCCAGAGCTGCATCCATTCTTAGTCCTCATCCGATTACGGACACCTGAGAGTGTTACTCCTTCGGCAGGCCGATGGCCATTCCCCTAAGAACTTCAACTGCCGCTATGTAATTTGTTCACGCATAAGCGTATCACTTTTTGGTGTGGTTGTCAATGAATTTTTAAAATAATTGCTTTAATCCATTTTTCGTTAATCGGTAAAAATATATTTGCTACCGGTCCCACCAGAAATGCACAGATGAAAGTACCGATTCCAAAGGAGCCGCCAAGAAGGAGTCCGATTACTACAAAAGAAACATCTACAATGATACGGACCACTCCAAAGTTCTTTTTTAGTTTATCAGAAAGTACAATGGACACAAGATCATTTGGCCCGGTGCCGGCATCGGATTTGATCACAATGGTCATACCAAAAGCCAGAATGATACATCCCAGCCCGTTGATTAAGATTTTAAGCGGCAAAGAATCAATATTACCAATAGGACCGGACAATATGTAAGTAAAAGCATCAATGATCGGTCCCCCAAAAACCATGCAAAGGATCGTGCCGATCTTGATATAAGAGCGGTCAATGATCAACAAAGCTACGATGATCAAAAAACAGATAGCGATATGAGTATTGCCATGTGATTGCAGCGGCCACCGGGGAAGTTCAGAGGTTGTTCTGAAAATCCCCTGCACTAACACGTTAAAGGGGTCTGCACCCAGATCCGCCAGCAAAAACAAGGTAACTCCCAAGTGTGCAATGGTTAGTCCCACCAATAAAATAGCAATTTTGATACAGGTATCTCTGAATGATGTTTTCACAACGTATTTAAATATCCTTTCTCATTTTCTGGATAGGACCGCACATAGCATCGCCTATCTGCTGATATCCGGCCAGATAGGGGTGTACCCAGTTGTTGTGGTGTGTTTCCTGGCTTTCGGAATATTTAGTTGCTTTGTAAACCGATTTGGAGAAGCCGTGTTCGGGGTCAATACAAAGGAGAACAGGACTGATGTATATGCCCTCGTCTTCCTTACCGCTCCATTTATCTATGATTGCTTTACCTGCCTTGATTATATTGAAACGGTACATCTTACTGCTGCCCTTACAACCTAACTGTGTACCCCAGGCATACTGCTCAGCACCTATTGGAGGCATATTTATCATAATTTTAATGGTAGGGTCATATTCTTTTATTCCGTTTATGAATTTTTCAGTGTTGGCAATATATTTTTCTATGCCTTCATCTGAATTTTCGTAAGTTGTAAACTGCAGGTCGTTTGCGCCCATAAGGATTGAAACAGCATCTACTTTGCCCATGTTATGGCGTTTCATATACTTGGTAAAATTATATTCCCATTGAGGTTCTTTTTCAAGAAGAACGAATTCGCCGTTTTCATATGTGTATAAATGACCTTCCTTACCGTAAACACATCCTTCCATAAAAGTCTGCTTTTCAAAACCGTCATAGCTGTATGCAGGGTGCTCGGGGTTGTTAACAATGTTTATAAAGTTAATATCGCCCATATAGTTATCCACGTCCTTAGGGAACATGAAAGGTGAAATTCCACCGCTGTTGAAGCATCTGTTATAATAACTGGCGTACGACCAACCGCCTCTGCCTTCGTGGGAAATATGGCCGTAACGGTTTCTTGAGCCTTTGAAAACGATATTAATAAGATTTGCAGAAATTCTCTCAAGATACATCTGCCCGAAGGTCATGGAATCGCCGATAAAGAGCATATTGTAATCTTCGTCATATTCACTGCGGTCATAGAGTTCAAAAACAGTTTTGGCAGAAGCAACTTTCTCGCCGTATTCATCATATATAACCAACTCAAAATCAAAGGAATCCACATCCTTGGGGTATTCTGACAACCTCCAGAATTTCCCAAAGTTTCTGCCGTAATTGCATTTTACCTGCACGTCGTATTCCTGACGGTAAGGCAGAATGATATTTTCAAAATACATATTGAATTCCTGAACGTTTGTTTTTATACGCTGGTCCACTCCGTCACGAAGAACGGGGATAACTTTCGGAAGTGCTATTGTGATAGGTTTCATAGGGATTCCTCCTGCACCATAAGGTAATTTTATACTTTGGGGAATCAAATATCCGTCACTTCCCCAATTGTGATTTTAATTGCAATAATTGTAGCAAAGGAAAAGGCAAAAGTCAACACTGCAACACTCAAAGTCAACTCTTTTGTCAGCAGGCAGGTAAAAAAAGGAGCTGGGCACTAATTACTTAGTGCGACAGCCTCCACTTTTCTGCGCTATTCTGTTATAGTTGCCCATATCTCTGCTACATATTCTTTGTATGCCTTTTCCCACTCATCATTGTTGCCCGCTTCTACAAAGTCTGTGAGGTATTGGTGAAGTGATTCGGGGTCATCTTCAAACTCTCCAAACAGGTGTGAGAAGTCGTTTTTGCTGATGATATTGTCCTTATTCCTTTTTGGGAAAATCAATTCATACTCGTTGTCGCCAACTGTATATGTTACAGTCGATGAGTATCGTTTTTTAGCATTTTCGCTGTTCTTTCTGCACTTCTCTGAGTACTGTGAGTGGTCTTTGTCAATGTTCCCTTTGATAATTCCCCATACAAGAGAAATATGGGGAGATACTGTAGGGTTTTTGTGGTCAAAGGCATATTCGCAAAATGCGACCATTATCTCCTTGACGTCTTCTGGGCTGGCATTATAAATCATATCCTTATAATTACCATAAAAAATAGTGTTTGGGGGTTTCTTTTCTGATTTCATGATTAATTAATTCCTTTCGCTTTTTTTATTTGCCTTTTTTGGTAAGGCAAAATAAGTATGAAAGAAACATCCGCAATGCAATTTTTTCTGCATATCTTTTTTTACAATTTTTCGAACATTTCTGAAATTATTGAAAAACATACATATCTATGATATAATGAGTATGCGAAACAGTTCGATAAATAAGAATTTGACTAGGTGATTAAAATGATAGATGTTACTACTTGGATGCAAAACTTCTTGCTGACATTAAATGAGACTTTCGCAAACCGTGTATGGTTTGTTGGTTTGCAAGGCAGTTATGGTCGTGGTGAAGCAACAGAAACATGCGACATTGATATTGTTGTAATTCTGGATGAATTGTCTGCTATGGACATTCAAACTTATAATGATATGCTGGATACCCTGTCTCACAGGGAATTGATTTGTGGTTTCATTTCAGGTAAA
>JAZRJO010000344.1:0-1947 GCA_045645825.1 Acetatifactor sp.
CCAGAATGAGCGAAGCCAGTTCCAGAATAAGGACAAGGCTATGCAGATGCTGAAAGCAAAGCTGTATATGCTGAAGCACGAGGCAAATGTAGAGAAATTGTCTGATATCCGTGGTGAGGTGAAGGATATCGGTTGGGGCAACCAGATTCGTTCTTATGTGCTGCAACCTTACACCATGGTGAAGGACCATCGGACTGAGGTAGAAAGCGGTAACGTGGATGCAGTGCTGGATGGTTCCCTGGATCTGTTTATCAATGGATATTTGAAGTGGATGCAGGTGAAGCGTTAGTTTCATCTTAAAAATTAAGCTGTAGTATAGGAAGTGTTCCTGACTACAGCTTTTTTAGTGGTGTGTTAGAAAGGCAAGTGGCAGTGACAGCTGCCTGTTAAGCCTCCCTCGGGTTCATCAAATCCAGATAGAAAAGGGTATAAGTCATATTGATATAAGGACTCAGCCACAGATATCCGATACCTATGGTGAAGATTGCGGCAATCTCCAGTGGCAGGAAGCTGAGTTGTAATACGAATAAGCGGCCCTTATGTCCTTTCATCAACTGCCAACTTTTGCGAAGTGCTCCCACAGCGGACATAGAAGGATAATCCAGAAGCAATCGGAAGCTCTGAGCCCAGGCCAGCGTAAAAGGAAGTACGATAATCTGTCCTACTATCCGACAGATATAAGAAAGCACCATCCACTGATCCGAAGGGTTCAATAGATAGAAGTAATCACAGGCATAACCGGGTAGTGAGAAAAAGAACTGTACCAGGAGGATTACCAATGATACCAATAGATATTTACTCGGATGCTCGCGAAATGCCTGGAACAGATCACGGATAGAATAGGTCTGCCCGCAAGCCATATTCAGGTAAAACAAGCTAACACCTGCTTTCAGCATATTCAGTAAGATTCCCAGCACCAGAGAAATTCCCAGTCCCATTACATATCCGGTGGGGGTGATTTCGGCAAGCAGTATACTACGCAGTACATTCTCCTTGTCCGGAGAGTAATACATGACAACAGTGTTGATCACAGAATTGGCGATCAAAAACACACCATATATCATTGTGAGCAGCACTGCCTCAGAATAATTACCTACCAACTTATCCTTGGCGGCATTTTTTAATTGCCATCTTTTTTTATATTGATTCATCTGTATATCCTCTTTTCGTATAAAATCTTCACGCGTAAGCGCAGTTACCGTTGCTGTTCATAATATTCCTGCAGGTACTGTCGATATGTGCTCATCTGTGTACCGTCCAATTGCACGGCAAAAATCTGTACCAACATGATAATGGCAGAGATTATGCCAAAGCCGGAAGATACAAGGCCGTAAAAGACCAGATTGTTGCGCCGCTTTCCTTTACGATAGGCCAGCGAAGCGAATAGGAGACTGAAAGCTCCCAGGATAAATGGTACGATGGCCAGACAGGTCAGCAACATTGACAGAATACCGCATACCATAGAAGCAACAGCGAAGCCCTGGCCCTTGTAAGGACTGTGTGTGGGCTGGTTAAAATAAGGATTACGTGTGGAATCCTCCTTGTGCGGACATCTGGAATCCCAATCCGTCCATCTACGATCATCCATAAAGACACCTCGCTTTACATTAACACTTATTTTATATCATAACATTTTTTCCCAATATACGCAAACCTATTACAATAAAAAAATGTGAAAAGTTTATGAAATTTATTTTCTTATTGAAAATACCCCCACTGATACTTTATAATAGTGACCATGCGGAGACTTCCGCAGGCTTGTCAGGAAGGTTGAAGGAGGACAGGCTGGAAAGGAATCAGAATGGATATTGTACTGAAATTAAAAGAAGAATTACAGGTGGAGAAATGGCAGGTGGAAGCTGCGATCAAGCTGATCGATGAGGGCAACACGATCCCGTTCATCTCCCGATATCGTAAGGAGGTCACAGGCTCTTTGAATGACGAGCA
>JAZRJO010000345.1:0-2833 GCA_045645825.1 Acetatifactor sp.
TGTGGGAAACCGGCCATAGGGATAGCTCCCGGTGTTGCACTTGATCGTTTTGTAAGCACAATACCCAGCACTTTACTAGCCGTAATGGCATCCTCACCATAAGTTTCATAGAAATCGCCACACCTGAAAAGGAGGACGGCCTCAGGATAATCCGCCTTGAAAGCAAAGTATTGCTTCATCATGGGCGTCTCTGTCACCTTCTTATCTGCCATATAATTAGAAATAATCAAGCAAAAATATCAAATTTATGTATCTTTGCCAAATTATGAAACGGGTACTTGTAATAACATATTATTGGCCTCCGACAGGCGGTTCCGGCGTACAGCGTTGGGTGAAGTTTGCAAAATACCTTCCTTCGGAAGGTTGGGAACCCGTAATCTATACTCCGGAAAATCCGGAACAGTTGGCGATAGACACATCTCTGCTCAGCGATATTCCAGCTGGAACTGAAGTTCTGAAGACGCCGATAATTGAGCCATACCGTCTATACAAGGACTTTCTAAAGAAGTCTGGCCACAGCAAAGAGGCTGTAGAGGTAAATCCGGTAAATGCTCAGAATAAAAGTTTCATCCAGAAGGCAGCAATGTGGATTCGCGGCAATTTCTTTCGCCCTGACCCTCGTTGTCTATGGATAAATCCTTCTGTTAAATACCTCAAGGAATATCTTAAAGTCCACCCGGTAGATCTTATCGTAAGCACCGGACCTCCACAATCAATGCATTTAATCGGTATGAAACTGGCGGAAGCCACTGGTCTTCCGTGGGTTGCCGATCTCCGTGATCCATGGACTAAAATATTTTATTTCAAGCACTTATCCATGACAAAAGCCACTGAAAGATGGCACAAGAAAATGGAGAAAAAGGTGTTGGATAACGCTACAGCTGTGGTTGCTGTCTCCCCTCTTGTTCAACAGGAATTCCAGACAATGACCCAGACATCTGTGGAACTTATAACCAACGGGTATGATGAGTGCGACTTCTCTGCTTCTAAATTTGAGGGTGCAGCAGGTGGTAAAGACCAGAATTTCATTATAACTCACACTGGTCTTTTTGCAGCGGACGGCAATCCTACAGTGCTTTGGGAAGTATTATCTGAGAAATGCAGAAAAGATTCTCTTTTTGCTGATAAATTGCAGATCAAGCTAGTAGGTAAAACCGATGAACAGATCATTCAGGCAATAAAAGATTGCGGTCTGACAGACAATATGACCGATATGGGGTATCAGCCACATGCGGTTGCTGTAGAAGAGCAGAGAAAGGCGTCTCTGCTTATACTTCCTCTAAGGAAAGAGCCTGAATACAAGGCGGTTCTTCCAGGAAAGCTATATGAATATCTTGCATCATGGAGGCCTGTACTAGGCATAGGTCAGCCGGATGGAGCCATGTCCATGATCTTAAATACAACAAAAACAGGCATAGTGTTGGATTGGAATAACAAAAAATCCATAGCCCGTTATATCGATTTGTGTTGGGAGCGTCATCTTGAAGGAAAGCTGACTGTAGAAGATGCTGATATTTCACAGTTCTCACGCAAGAATCTCACCCGTCGTATGGCGGAACTGTTTGAAAAATTAACAAAAGATGAATAAAGATCTTATCAAAAGAATTCTGGCTTATGCTGGAATCATTCTGCTTTTTGCTGTAATAGCATACGGTTTTGTTCCGCAGGCTCTTGAGGGAAAAGTGGTAAATCAGAGCGATATTGCTTCATGGAAAGGCATGGCAAACGAAGCCATAACCCATAACAAGGCTAATCCGGAGGATATTACAGCATGAACTAACTCCATGTTCGGTGGTATGCCTACTACAGCGATGATAGATCAGTTTGAAGGTGACTGGACACAGAAGATATACTACACTCTTCTGAAAGGTAAACATCCTGCAAACTACCTGTTCCTTACTCTTGTTGGAGCCTTCCTTCTGATGCTTTCTATGGGCATAAACGGTCTTGTGGCCGTTGCTGGCGCCATTGCTATAGCATTCTGCTCATACAATATGCAGATCATTCAGGTGGGACATAACACAAAGATGCAGGCAATAGCCTACTTCCCATGGGTCCTTGCAGGAATAATTTTCACTTACAGGTCCGCATTAAAGAGTTCTGGAAAGAAATGGCTGCCTAAAACTCTATTGGGAGCGACATTATTCGCTTTTGCCCTGAGCATGCAGATCAAGGCTAACCATATCCAGATCACATACTATCTGGCAATTGTGATATTCGTCTATGCGATTGCCACACTTATCAAACTGTGTATCGATAAGGAGAAACGTGCTCTTATTGGTAAATTCTTTGCTGCTTCTGCTCTCCTGCTTGCCATCGGAAGCATCGGAATTGCAACAAATGCCAATAAGCTCATCCCTACATACAAATACACTCCTTACACCATGCGTGGCGGTTCTGAACTTTCAGGCAGTGGCAACGGACACAGTACAAAAGGACTTGATCTAGAGTATGCAACTGCATGGTCTTATGGTATTGAGGAAATGCCTAACCTATTGATTCCTAACTTCAATGGTGGTGCTTCTTCGGGAAAGCTGGAGATGGATTCTGAAACTGGTAAGCTTCTTAAAAGAGCCGGTCAGCCTAACCTTAGACAGGTGCTCAAAGGAATGCCTCTTTACTGGGGACCACAACCTTTCACTGCCGGCCCGATGTACATGGGTGCCATCACGATTTTCCTTTTCATGCTTGGACTCTTCCTCTGCAAGGGAGCTCAGAAATGGTGGATATTGGCAGCTACCATTATTGCAGTACTTCTATCCTGGGGAAGCCACTTCCTATGGTTCACAAAGCTCTGGTTCGATTACGCACCATTCTACAACAAGTTCAGGAC
>JAZRJO010000346.1:0-2744 GCA_045645825.1 Acetatifactor sp.
AATCTTGCGATGAATCATGTCAGGCAGCTTCGTGAAATTTGACGAAGCTGCGTGTTTAGTTTTTTAAGCTTGCGTGGCTAACTTCTGGGAATGATCTCATTTTGAGACAACCCCATATGGGACATATATTCCTTTGGTGAACATTGAAATTCATTAAAAAACACACGATAAAAGGTGCGCATGGAATTAAAACCGCTTTCCATAGCACAATATGTAATATTATGCTTATTTTCGTGCATGAGCATCAAGGCATTTTTCAGTCGTATAATGGTCAGGTACTGATTGATCCCTACGTGAAAACAGGCTTTGAAATACCGGGACAGGTAGCTGGGATTATACCCAAATGTAGCGGCCAGAGATTCCAGCGTAATATCGTCTTTAAAATTTTCATCCAGATAAAAAAGCAGGCGGGATGAGAGCTTGGGATCAATGGCGGTCTCTGAGGTTTCAAAGCCGATATTGTCCATGACAATTCCCAAGATCACATACACATAGCCCAGCAGCTTGATCTCATTGAGGTTATCCTTTTTGATCTCTGTGATGCAATCCTTGATCTTGGCCACCGCTTCCGGGTTGCTGATAAATGGTTTCACTACACGCTTGTTCTTGATGGTCTGGATAAATTCTTCGCACAGATAGGGCGGTATGATCAGTACGCTGGACTTGGACGATTCCGGCGTCTTATAAGCGTGGGCATCGTAGCTTAAGGCCACAGACATCTCTCCGCCCTTCAGCACCTTCTGCTGACTATTCACGATCACTTCCATCTGACCTTCATCCACAAAATATAACTCTATCTGGGAATGAAAGTGAAATATTCCTTTGTCATTAGTATACTCTTTGTAGAACAGTTTGTTGTGTTTTTCACGTATAATTCCAAATTCCGCTCTCATGATTCCACCTCGGTAAAAAAATGGCACAAAATACATAGAAATCGACACGAATGCGCCAAAAAAATCTGATATCATTGTAAAGCATTGAAAGAAGAATGTCAATTAGAGAATAGAAAATCTGCTGCAAGTTGGAGGATGAAGATGAATCGTATAAAAAGGACAATAATTGATTATTTGTATATAGCAGCAGGATCCTTTATCCTTGCTTTTGCGATCAATTTTTTTCTGGTTCCCTGTAAAATTTCCACAGGAGGAGTCAGCGGTGTGGGAACAGTACTTTATTACCTGTTCGACATTCCTCTTTCTGTTACTACTTTAATTATTAACGCGGTACTGTTTTTCTGCGGCTATAAGACTTTAAAAAAGTCCTCTATTGCCAAGACGATTGCCGGCATCCTCTTTTTGTCTCTGTTTCTGGAGATCACGGAGAAGTTTGGTTCCTACAATGATGATATGTTGATTGCGTCAGTATTTGGCGGAGTATTGGTAGGTGTGGGAGTAGGGCTGGCGGTTTTGAAAGAGGCTTCTACCGGTGGCAGTGATTTTGCGGCTTTGATGCTACATAAGGTTATTCCATATATCTCTGTGGCTACATTTATCCTGCTCATAGACAGTATGGTTATTTTGGTATCGGGAATCGTATTTGAGGATTACACCATAATGTTTTATTCGGTAATTTCTCTGTATATCAGCAGTAAAGTGACCGATTTTATTCTGGTAAGCGGTGATTATGCCAAGTCAGTGTACATCATTTCCCAATGCAGTGACCGGATTGCAGAAGAGATCATGACGGACATGGAACGTGGTGTCACCGGCATCCACAGCAAGGGTTATTATACCAATCAGGAGAATACCATGCTGATGTGTGTGGTCAAGAGCAAAGAGATTCCACAGCTGTTAGAGAAGGTCAAAAGGCTGGATCAACACGCGTTCACTATCATATCCGAAGTGCGTGAAGTGTACGGGGAAGGTTTTAAAGGGGAGACGTAACAGTAAAACCAACAGTCCGCTTGTGCCAATGGCAGAAAAGGATAGGACTGTTGACATAAATATTATAAAAAAGGAGAGAAACATCATGATTTTTGGTATTTTGAAAGACATCAAAGAAGGAGAATTCAGAGTAATCTGTACGCCTAATGAGGTAAAAACTATCGTTGCGTCAGGTCACGAAGTATGGGCGCAGCGCGACTGCGGAAAGGCAGCAGGTTTCCCGGATGAGAAGTACGTGGAGGCAGGTGCAAAAATCGTAGCAACCATGGAAGAAATGTATGCAGGCTGTGATATGCTCGCTAAAGTAAAAGAGTTTACACCGGTAGAGTATCCGCTGATGCGCGAGAACCAGATACTGCTGGGGTGCATTCATCCGGCCGGTCATCCGGAGGAAGTGGACGCACTGTTAAAGAGTAAATGTATCTCCTTTACTGCAGAAGATGCTCATCGTTTCGGTTCTCCTAACTGTGAAGCAGCAGGAAAGCAGGGTGCATTGTTTGGACTGGAATCCATGCTGACCATCAACGGAGGAAAAGGAAAATATGTAGGCGGATTTGCAGGCGCCCCCCGTATGAATGTACTGATCATGGGAGCCGGTGTGGTAGGTCGCGGTGCACTGGAAGTGCTCTTTGCTTTGGGTGCAAATTGTACTGTTATGGATATTAATGTAGGCATTCTGCGTACCCTTTTAAGTCAATATGAGGGCAAGATCAATACCATGTTCTGTAACAAAGAGACCATTGCCTCTGTTCTGCCTCAGACTGATATGGTGCTTAACTGCGTAAAATGGCCAAAAGAGCGTAAGGATTTCCTGATCGACAAAGAGATGCTCAAGCTGATGGAGCCCGGTTCTGTGCTGGT
>JAZRJO010000347.1:0-2825 GCA_045645825.1 Acetatifactor sp.
CCCAAAGTTTATGATACTTTCCACCTGTTTAAAATAAAACAGCTCGTCATTCCACTCTCCCGCCGGAATATACACTTCGCCGATGGTCCTCCCCTGGGCCGCACATGCAACGATGCAGCAAAGCAGAGGCAGACAGGCCATAATAAGTGCTTTCCATATTACCCGGTATTTCTCGATTCGGGCGAAGACTCTTTTTAATGTTTCCACCATCTCCATCTCCTTTTATTCTTTTCATAATCCAAACTACTGTCAATTGTCAGCACCGGTATCAGATAGATCATGCAATAAGCCAATGTTCCATCACGCCACATGATCTCCGTCAATCCAAATACTATAATCGCCAGATATAGAATCAGGTGGGGGATGTTATTTTTCCACAATGCTCGTATCATAGTCCCTACGAGTATCAATAACAGGATCCCCGCCATGGGTCCATACTGAAAGGCATACTGAAGAAATACATTATGAGCATGGGGAGCATAATATGTCTCGTCTACCCAAAAACCAATCTCTTTGTCTTTATGCCCGCGCAGATTCATATTGGACAAATAATAAGAATATATCTTCATCCTAATCTGTGTTGAGTTTTCCAAAGTCCCAAAGGCTTCTGATACTTCCTCGGGATCCCCCAATACACCGGCGGCGGCCATAGCACACCATAACTTGTAAGAGACCGTTATGTCCGCACTTTTATTCATAAACAAAAGCGGGCTTCCACTTGCATATTTCATGCCCGTCCGCGAAATCTTCGGTACATCCTCTTCCTTTGTTCCAAACTTTGGCAACAAATCGGCCAACCTGCCAAGATTCTGTTCCACTACTTCTTCCCATCCGACATACTTCGGAGAGTCCCAGGGATCCATAGATTGAACACGCTCTTCCGTATAGCCTTCATAAAAAAATAACGGATGGTGAAAGTAAGCAGGTATATAGCGAACCGCCCCATACACTATCGGCAGCCCCAAGAGCATAATCATCAGGTACACCATTGTATTACCGGCCAGTGCGATGATACCGCGACCTTTTCTCATACAAAGCCGCCGGATCCACACGATCACCGTAACCACCGCCATTCCCAACATGGCACTGCGGCACATGGTAAGAAAAACAAATCCCCACATACCTGCTGCCAGACCAAAACACATCCATTTCCAAATGCTTTTTTCTTTACTTTCTTCCAACAGATAGAATCTGCCCAGAAAAGCGCAATACGCCATCAAGTACATCAAGGCATTCACATTGGTATTGGAGTACATCCCAAGATATCTCAAAATATCATACGGACGAAATACAAAGGCGGCTCCCTGAATCAGGAAAAAACCGATCATAATACCATCTATCACTGCATTCCCCAGATCCTTCTTCTCTTCCCGGGAAAAGGCAGTCAGGTACAGAATACCAAAACAACCCAGATACATCATACTCAGCCGTTCATCATACCTTGAGCAAAAGGTCATCACCAAAAAAGCTCCAAAGAAAAGTAACACCCATTTATTCACTGTCGGTGTTATTTTCTCCCGAATCAAAGCATACGCCGCGCGCAGGATCAAAAGTCCATACACCCCACCAAGGATGACCACCCAGCGCAGTCTCATAGGATAATAAGTATAACTGCTTCCCACCATTACAATGGCAGTCCCACCGATCACACTGATCCCTGCCCAAACATAATATAAGGGCTTAAGGAAACTTTTAAGGGGATAATGAGTGAGTGCCATCACTCCGATCACTACCATTGACACATTCCGATAAATCAGCTGTGTCTCCCCGGATCTGCTGCCAAGCTGTTGATCTGCTATACACAGGATCACGATACAGATTGTCCAGAATATCCTTTTGCCATACTTCTTCATCCCGTTCACTCCCTTCTTCCGAGAATTTCATAAACCCTCACATTCTCTATTCCCTGAAGCAACTCTTGCTCCGCAAGAAGCGGTCCCCATTCAAGAAGCTGCTTAAGCTCATCCAATTCTTCCTCTGCCACATCACATACCAGGATCTTGGGAACACGCTGTGGATAGCGATCCCAGTATTCTCCTAACCTTTCGTCATAAGTAGGGGTACTGATGGTAGAGTAGTTCGATATGCTCTGGCTTCCCAGCATATAATACAGTGAATGCTGGCCTACATACAACACCGGGCATTCTTCTGTGGTATATTCCCCGAGCAGTTCTGCCATGATATTATACACATACCCATCCATATAGCGGCAATAAATCCCCTTAGCAGGACCGGAAAGCGCCTTCTGACGCACCAGTGTCACATTGTCCTTAAGCCCCTCTGTGGAACACACCAGATACCCTTTGGCAAAAAGTGTGGTCCCAAGCAGGCAGATCACAAATCCTCGCAGCAGATACTTTTCTCCCCGGGCTTTCACATCCTCCCACAGAAAAAGGATCCCGCTGATCAATCCGGGCATAAGGTAGGAACCTGTTACACTGATGGTAGTATTCGTAATGATCAGTGCGCTGAGCCATATACTTACTCCTGCCACACTTCCAAACCAGAACAAAGCCTTCCTGTTTGCACACACTGCAGCATCTCCATGACTGCCATACCGGTATATCAAAATTCCGGACAAAAGCAATAAGTGGAAATAGATCAGCGGTTCCTGCAGATAGCTACTATCTCCTAACCAGTACACCACCTGACCAATCAAAGAAAAAATCAGCATCAATAAAACAAAACTGCGTATTTTTCGAAGTTTCTTATATACCAGCGTTATCATCATTGCCGGAACCACAGCTGCTGCCACAGGTCCAAAAAGTCTAAGAATTTCCTGGCCATATGCAAGAATGCGCTCTGCCACGTAAAGCTGGTGGGAA
>JAZRJO010000348.1:0-3686 GCA_045645825.1 Acetatifactor sp.
ATCAGCTGCGGGAGTTGGAACTGGAGGAACAGAAAGAGATCGATGTGATCCTGGCTACTTTAAGTGCTTTGATTGGGGAGCATGTGGAAGAGATCCGGGTGAATCAGCAGATGATGACCGCCCTGGATTTTATTTTCGCTAAGGCCAAGCTTGCAATGGAGCAGAATGCTACCAGGCCCATTTTTAATACAGATCATTATATCAATATCCGGAAAGGGCGTCATCCTCTTCTGGATAAGAAGAAAGTGGTTCCAATTGATATTCATCTGGGAAAGGATTTTGATCTGTTGATCATTACGGGGCCCAATACAGGTGGTAAGACGGTATCGCTTAAGACGGTGGGGCTCTTCACACTGATGGGTCAGGCCGGGCTGCATATTCCGGCACTGGATCGGTCGGAGTTGTCGATCTTTACGGAAGTGTATGCGGATATTGGGGATGAACAAAGTATTGAGCAGAGTTTATCCACCTTCTCCTCTCATATGACCAGCATTGTCCATATTCTGGGGCATGCGGATGAGGATTCTTTGTGTTTATTTGATGAGTTGGGGGCGGGAACGGACCCTACAGAGGGTGCGGCTCTTGCCATTGCCATACTGAATCATCTGCATGACAGGGGGATTCGGACCATGGCCACCACCCATTATAGTGAATTGAAGATTTATGCGTTGTCCACATCTTTTGTGGAAAACGCTTGTTGTGAGTTCAGTGTGGAGACGCTGAAGCCCACCTATCGGCTGCTTATCGGTATCCCCGGTAAAAGTAATGCTTTTGCCATTTCTTCCAAGCTGGGACTGTCGGATGAGATCATCAATGCAGCAAAGGAGCAGATCAGCAAAGAGGATGAAAGCTTTGTAGATGTGATCGCAGATCTGGAGCAAAGCCGGGTGACCATCGAAAAGGAACGTCAGGAGATCGCCGAATATACGCAGAAGATCCGGACGCTGGAAGAGCAGCTTCGTAAGAAAAATGAGAAGATTGATCAGGCCAAGGATAAGATCCTCCGGGAGGCCAATGAAAAAGCCCGTACCATTCTGCAGGAGGCCAAGGATGTGGCGGATGAAACCATCCGTGATTTTCACAAGCTGGGCGCAGGAAGTGACATCAAAGAACTGGAGAAGAAGCGACAGAAGGTTCGCGATAAGATCAGTGAGAAGAATGAGAAGCTCAGCCTGAAAAATGGCACTGCATCAGGTAATCAGCCCGGAAGGAAAGAGCTGGATCCTAAGAAGCTAAAAAAGGGCGACGCAGTGAAGATTCTGTCCATGGGTCTGAAGGGAACCGTATCCACACTGCCCGATGCCAAGGGCAACCTGTTCGTACAGTGCGGTATCATGCGCTCTCAGGTCAATGTGAAGGATCTGGTGCTGATCGAGGAAGATACCATTTCCACACCAACATTGCAGCGCACCAACACAGGCAAGATCAAGATGTCCAAATCCTTCTCCATTTCTCCGGAGATCAATCTGTTAGGACGGACAGTGGACGAGGCTTTGGCAGAGCTGGATAAATATCTGGATGATGCTTATCTGGCCCATCTAAACAGTGTGCGGGTGGTGCACGGTAAAGGAACCGGAGCTCTTCGAAGCGCGGTCCACAACCATTTAAAACGAATGAAACATGTAAAAGAATACCGCCTGGGCGAATACGGCGAAGGCGATGCAGGCGTGACCATTGTAACATTTAAATAAAGGTGTCAGCAGCCCCCGGCACATAACATAAAAAGGAGACTTTCCATGGTAAATAAACAAAAAATTCTAATTGTAGACGACGACAACAATATTGCAGAACTTATCTCCCTATACCTGACGAAGGAGTGCTTTGACACCATGATCGTCAACGATGGCGAATCTGTTATGAACACCGTTCTGACCTTCAATCCCAACCTGATCCTGCTGGATCTGATGCTTCCCGGCATGGACGGCTATCAGGTATGCCGTGAGGTACGGGCAAAATATTCCCTGCCCATTATTATGCTTTCTGCCAAAGGCGAGGTGTTTGACAAGGTACTGGGGTTGGAACTGGGTGCTGACGACTATATTGAAAAACCCTTTGATGCCAAAGAGCTGGTAGCCCGTGTCAAGGCTGTACTGCGCCGCTACAAGCCTGCTCCCCAAGCTCCTGAAGTACCAAAGGACAAATGTGTGGAGTACGCAGACCTGACCATCAATCTGACCAATTATTCCGTGACCTATATGGGCAAGAATGTAGACATGCCGCCCAAGGAGCTGGAGCTGTTATATTTCCTGGCCGCCTCCCCCAACCATGTTTTCACCAGAGAACAGCTTCTGGACCAGATCTGGGGCTACGAATACATCGGAGATACCAGAACCGTAGACGTGCATATCAAGCGCCTGCGTGAAAAGATCAAGGATCATGCCAATTGGAAACTGGCTACCATCTGGGGAATCGGTTACAAATTTGAGGTTAGATAGCATTGAGGTAATACCATGAAGAAAACCTTGTACCTGAAATTCATACTGGCATATTTTATCTTTGGTGTGTTCGGCTTCGTCATCACCAGCGCTTTCGTACCCAATATGATCAAGAACCACCTGATCCGGGAGAAAGCTGAGGTTCTGTACTCTGAAGCCACCTTGATCGCCAACACCTATGCCAGTGGGCTCTACACCAGCGAGACCACTCTGGAAACTGTGAAAAATCAGCTGGATGCCCTGTCCATTTACTTAAGCTCTACCATCCGCATCATCAACCCTTCCGGGCGTCTGGTATTGGATACCAACATGCGCCTGAACGTAGATGATGTGATTATGGTGAAAGATTTTGATCCCACCACCATTCAGGGTACTTATTATGATGTTGGACCATATTATGATGCCTACGATGGGGATGTGATCAACGTCATCGCTCCCATTACCAGTGATTTCAAAGTCAAAGGATATGTGGTAATCTACAGCAGCATGACAGACATCGAGCAATCTGCAGCCGGTCTTTTGAATATTTCTTACGTAATTTTGATCGTATTGCTGATGCTGTCCATGATCATTCTGATATTTTTTACAGAGATGGTTTATATACCGCTGAAGAAAATCACCTATGCCACGGAACAGTACGCTTCCGGCAACATGCATTATGAATTCCAGGTGGACAGTGAGGACGAAATCGGCTACCTGGCTGCCTGTCTGTCCTTTATGGCCAGTGAAATCGCCCGGGCCGAAGATGACCAAAAGAAATTTGTAGCCAATGTATCCCACGACTTCCGCTCCCCTCTGACCTCCATCCGCGGGTATCTGGAAGCCATGCTGGATGGTACCATTCCCTCCGAACTGCACGAAAAGTACCTTACCATTGTGCTCAATGAAACTCAGCGACTGACCAAGCTGACCAATAGTCTGCTGACCCTGAATAACTTAAATACCAAGGGAATGATGATCGATAAAAGAGATTTTGATATTAATGATGTAGTCCGCAAGACCGCCGCTACCTTTGAAGGGACATGCCGCAGTAAAAATATGGGAATTGAACTGATATTGACCGGCGATGTGTTATATGCCCTTGCAGATGTGGACAAAATTCAGCAAGTGCTTTACAACCTTATCGACAATGCTATCAAATTCAGCCACCAGAACACCTCCATCCGGGTGGAGACCTCGGTGAAGAAAAATAAGATATTTGTGTCAGTGAAAGATACCGGTATCGGCATTCCTAAGGATGACCTGAAAATG
>JAZRJO010000349.1:0-5980 GCA_045645825.1 Acetatifactor sp.
TACAATAAGTTGCTACAATAAAAAATTAATATTATTTTTATTATATACCATAAAAGATTCACTTTACAACTAAAATAATTACTGATAGAATAAAACTGTTACAAAAATGTTACTATTCGATGTTAGGCTATTATTATATCGGGAAATTTATTAATGTAGCCTTATACAAAATATACATAAAGATTACAGAGCTTGTGTACTTGTGGATTTGCTGCAAGAGCAGCTTGGGGTGGCAGGTGTTCAAATGGAGACCCTTGAAAAACGTCGGCGCTTAGCGAGGTCAGGTGGAACCGTAGGTTCCGCCTCGAGCTTAGCGTCCGCTACGTTTTTCACGGAGCGAGAGCGTGTCGGAATTTGAATACCTGCCCACCCGGGCGGCACTCGCACCGCCCCCTATACCTCCCCCTTGATACATTGTAAAAATCGCAATCCATACTTGTCGAACTTGAATTCGCCCACCCCGGATACGCCCATCATTTGTTCCTTATTTTGTGGCCTTACAAAACACATCTGCGCCAAAGTCTTATCGGAGAAAACGATATAGGGCGGCACTTTTTCTTCTTTGGCTATTTCCATGCGCAGTGATCTAAGCTGCTCAAAGAGGGCTCTGCCTTGGTTGTCCAGTTCTGCCAGACTAAGGGATTTATCATCGCTTCCGGCGGACTTTTCGAAGGTTTTTTTACGGAACTTGGCAGTCTTGCCGGACTTGCCGGTTGCTTTGGAAGAAGCATTTTCGGAGGACTGACCTTCGATGACGGGGTCAGGGTCTTTGGGCATTTTCATGGTTACGGATATATCTCCTGCAAGAACTTTCATGGAACATTCGGTGAGTCTTAGGGTTACGTACTCGTCATTGGTGGTAGCCAGGTAATTTTCTAGAAGGAGGTGGTTCATGATGTTTCGGAGCTTGTGGGTTTTTACCTTGGCAAGGTGACCATAACAGGGATTTTGGTTCATGCGGTAATCCCGTATTTTGATGGTGTTTGCGCCATGGACAGTGTCCAGGATTACGTTGATGCCGTATCTTTGGCGGCTGGTCTGCACGCACTCCACTATAGTTTTGGCAATGTCTGTGATATCTACGGTTTCAAACTGGGTCAGGCAATTGGAGCAATTGCCGCAGTAGGTATTGCCGTATTCTCCAAAATAGCGCAGGATATAATCTCGCAGGCAATCGTTGGTAATGCAGTAGTAGGTCATCTTTTTCAGGCGTTCTCTGTCTCTCTCCAGCACCATCTCTCTGGTCCGGGGATCCATTTCCCGGCTGTCTTTGCCATTTTCTATCAAAAACTGGTCCATGACTACATCTTGTGGAGAATAGAGTATGAGGCATTCGGAGGGTTCGCCGTCACGACCTGCTCTGCCGGCTTCCTGGTAGTAGTTTTCCAGACTTTGAGGCATATTGTAATGAATGACGTAACGCACGTTGGATTTGTCAATGCCCATTCCAAAGGCATTGGTGGCTACCATCACCGGTTTCACATCGTAGATAAAATCCTCCTGATTACGCCTTCGTTCATCGGCACTTAAGCCCGCGTGGTATCTTGTGGCATCCACTCCCATATCCTCTAAAAAGGTACAGACTGCTTCCACATTTTTGCGGGTAGCACAGTAGATGATACCGCTGTCACCTGGTCTGGAGCTCACGTATTGAAGCAGCTGCTCCTCCTTATTGCGAGCATGGCGCACTTCAAAAAACAGATTTTCACGGTTAAAGCCGGTTACCAAAACTTGTGGTTCTCTAAGTCCCAGCACACAGATAATGTCTTCCTTCACTTCTCTGGTAGCAGTAGCTGTGAAAGCACTGACAATTGGGTGTCTTGGTAAAGATTCTATGAAATGTACAATTTTCAGGTAACTGGACCGGAAATCCTGGCCCCACTGAGAGATACAATGGGCTTCATCCACTGTAACCATGGAGATCTGTGCTTTAGAAGCAAAAAACCGAAAGCTTTCTGTTTCCAGACGTTCAGGTGCGACGTAGATAATTTTATATCTGCCTTGGGATGCATATAGCAGTGCTTTATTAATCTGACTTTCTGTCAGAGAACTATTGATAAAAGCTGCATGAATTCCTGCCTGATTCAGTGCTTTTACCTGATCCATCATAAGGGATATGAGTGGAGAGATCACCAACGTGATCCCCGGGAGCAAAAGAGCAGGTACTTGATAACAGATGGATTTTCCTGCTCCCGTAGGCATGATTCCCAGCGCGTCCCTTCCTTGCAGGATGGCGTCTATCATAGTCTCCTGCCCCGGGCGGAAGGAATCATACCCGAAATATTTTTTCAATACATCATATTTGTTCATTTTTAATCCTGTCATTACATACCAATATTATATAATTCTTCTGACAGCAAGGATAGGGCGATAAGTAGCATTACTTACTTTAATACCGGTCTTAGCGCTACTGGCGTGCACGATCTTGCCGCCGCCGATGTACATTCCCACATGTCCATCATAACAAATCAAATCTCCGGGCTGTGCTTCATCGTAAGACACTGATGAACCGGCACTGCGCTGTTCATAAGAGGTTCTTGGAATAGAATAACCAAAATTTCCATAAATCCGATATACAAAACCGGAACAGTCTGCACCGTTAGTCAGGCTGGTTCCACCATACACATAAGGATTGCCGATGAACTGGCAACCGTACTTTGCAATCTTCTTACCCAGATCACTGCCTGAGGAACCATCAATCCAAGAGATATATCCTGTGTCGGTATAATTACCATTGGCTGCTGCAGCCTGCTGCTGTTGTTTCTTTTGCTCTTCCTGCAACTTCTTTAATGTTTTTTGTTCCTCTTGAATCTTCTTTTTGGCCGCTTCAGCCTGCTGCTGATACTTCTTGATCTCAGCCTCATAATTGGCTGACTCTTGCTTCTTTTTGGCAAGCTTGCCATCCAATTCTACCTTCAGTGTCTGCAGATAGGCCCTGTCACTTTCCAGCCGGATCTTATCATTTTCCAACTGTTGTTTTTCCAATACCAACTGATCCCACAAGTCATGAACATGATTCTTGGTATCTTCATACTCATTCAACAGCTCATTGTCTACTTTATAAATCTTCTCTATGTAATCTGCAGCATTGATCAGGCCACTGAGTCCCGTGCTCTCCAGAATGCGGGCAAACATAGACAAGCTGTTATTCTCATACATCAGGCGGATTCTGGCCCGCATAGACTGATACTGCTCTTCTTCCCGATTCTTGGCAGCTTCGTACTCCAACTGCATCTGATCGATCTCCACCTGTTTATTGATGATATCCTGCTCCTTCGAAGCAATTTCTTCTTCTTTCAGGCTGATACTGGTCATCATATTAAGGATTTCAGAATTCAGGTCAGCGATCATTTCTTCTACCAGATCCTGCTCATCAGCCAGCTCTGACAGGTGATTATTGATATTGTTCAGATTCTGCTGATCCTTGTTGATCTGGTTCTGGAGCGCAGAGATGGATGTAGCTTCCACTGTTATCACATCCCCCAGCGTCGTACTTAATACGACTGCTGAAAGAACTGCTGCCACCATTGTGTGTAAGGTTTTTTCCATTTTACCGGATGTTCTTACTTGAAATTTGCTCATAACAGTTGAATACCACACCTTTCTTTTTATTTGTCAGTGACGTTCAGCTCGCGCACATGCAAGTGACGTTCAGCTCGCGCACATTCGCAAATTCGCCCTTCGGGCTTTCCGCTGCTTCGCAGCTACTTTTTGCTCATATTCTGGGGCTCCCTCAGAGAAGATACCCGGATGAAAATTCGTGCGAGCACGATTTTCATCCGTATATCTTCTCTGGCTGAACTGTTACTATAGTTCACAATTATTCACAGTACGAGGGAACGGGATCACATCACGGATGTTGCCCATACCGGTCAGGTACATAACACAGCGCTCAAAGCCCAAGCCAAAACCTGCATGGCGCACGGAACCGTATCTTCTCAGATCCAGGTAGAAATCGTAGTCTTCTTTTCTGAGACCCATTTCTTCCATTCTCTGCTCCAGAACCTCCAGCTTATCCTCACGCTGGCTGCCGCCGATGATCTCACCGATACCGGGTACCAGACAGTCCATAGCAGCAACGGTCTTGCCATCCTCATTCAGTTTCATATAGAACGCCTTGATCTCCTTGGGATAATCCGTTACAAATACAGGGCGCTTGAATTCCTTCTCTGTCAAATATCTCTCATGCTCTGTCTGCAGATCACAACCCCAGAATACCTTATAATCAAATTCATCATTATGCTGTTCCAGAATCTTGATAGCCTCTGTATAAGTCACATGACCAAAATCAGAGTTCACCACATGATTCAGTCTCTCGATCAGACCCTTATCCACAAACTGGTTAAAGAAATTCATCTCTTCCGGAGCATTCTCCAACACATAGCGAATTACGAACTTCAGCATACTCTCAGCCAGCAACATATCATCCTTTAAGTCTGCAAAAGCCATCTCCGGCTCGATCATCCAGAACTCAGCTGCATGTCTGGTGGTGTTGGAATTCTCTGCTCTGAAGGTAGGTCCAAAGGTATACACATTCTTAAATGCAAAGGCATAAGTCTCTACGTTCAGCTGTCCGCTTACAGTCAGATTGGTGGACTTGCCAAAGAAATCCTGACTGAAATCTACGGCACCATCTGCTGTCTTGGGAATATTGTTCAGATCCATGGTGGTCACCTGGAACATCTCACCGGCACCTTCACAGTCACTTCCGGTGATCAGTGGCGTATGCACATATACAAATCCTCTCTCCATAAAGAAAGTATGGATCGCATAGGCGATCAAAGAACGCACACGGAACACAGCCTGGAACGTGTTGGTCCTGGGACGCAGATGTGAGATGGTTCTCAAGTATTCAAAGGAATGTCTCTTCTTCTGCAAAGGATAATCAGCGCCTGAAAGACCTTCCACAAACACTTCCTCTGCCTGCATCTCAAAAGGCTGCTTGGCCTGTGGTGTCTCCACGATAATACCGCGGATCACCAGTGCTGCACCTACATTCATCTTGCACAGCTCTGCAAAATTCTCCAGCTTGTCACTATATACCACCTGCAGAGGCTCAAAAAAGGTACCATCATTGATCACGATAAATCCAAAATTCTTAGAGTCGCGATTACTTCTCACCCAGCCTCCTACGGTCACTTCCTTACCAATGTACTTCTCTCTCTCCCGGTATAAGTCTTTGATATCTGTCAAATCCATAATTTCCTCCGTTCTGCCCCACAGGGCATTACCTCTTTATTTTATATATTTGTGTATCTCTTTTGTATCAAACAATTTCCTATCATGCTTACTGATGTGTCACCTGTGCTGTCTTAAGTAAGAAATCTGCCACATCTTCATACATCAGGCTTTCTCTCAGTTCTTCCTTATCAAACCGACCTAAAAGTTGGTCTAAAGATTCCCAACCATTATCCAGTGCCAGCTGCTCCAACCTTTGATTCAGCTCTTCCTCTTTGAGAAGCAACCCTTCCTTTTCAGCAAGCGCCTGCACCGCCAGAATCATCTTCGTAGAATACTGTGCATTCTCTGTCACAAATGTGTCATAATCAGCATTGTAAAAATAATTGACAAAAGTAGCTCCATCCACACCATACATAGCAGCGTTAGATGACAAATCAGTCTTAATATTCTCTACATATTGCGCTAACAGATCTTCCGGTAGTTCTCCAAAAGTACTATTATCAGCCAACCCGGAAATTACCGACATCATCAGATTCTGTTCATAATTATATTTTGCATTCTCTTCCAGTCCCATCCTGCAATACTGCTTCAGCTCTTTCACATTCTGAAAATCCTCTATACCAAAGCCTGCAACTGCCTCATCCTTCATCTCGGTAGGAAGAATAAAATGCACTGTGACCGTAAACACAACCTTCGCTCCAGGCAACTCAAATTTTCCATAATGCTCGGGAAAAGTCAGATTGAGATCCACCGTCTCACCGGGCTTCACCCCAATCAGCCCATCTTCAAATCCAACAAT
>JAZRJO010000350.1:0-3021 GCA_045645825.1 Acetatifactor sp.
CCGGATTTCCAGGTGCTTTTGAGTGAAGGGGAAGAACATGTGAATGCAAGTGGTATGTATCACTGTGTAGCAGGCAAGGAGGCGGCTAAATGTGCAGCATTCCTTACCGCACTGCCAAATGGCGTGCAGGCCATGAGTGCAGATATACCGGGTTTGGTGGAGACTTCCCTGAATATGGGTCTATTGTCTCTGAAGGAGGATGGCCTCCATGTGGCATTTGCGGTGAGAAGCAGTGTGGAGAGCGCAAAATATGCTTTGATCGCAAAGCTTCAGGCAGTGACTGCTCTTGCCGGAGGAAGCAATGAGGTGGAAGGTGATTACCCGGGTTGGCAGTACAGGGTAGATTCTCCGCTCCGTGACAAGATGATAAAAATTTATCGTGAAATGTATGGTCATGATCCGAAGGTAGAGGCCATTCATGCAGGTCTGGAGTGTGGTATTCTGGGCAGCAAGATTCCGGATCTGGACTGTGTGTCACTGGGACCCGACATGAAGGATATCCATACCACAGAAGAGACTCTCAGTATCTCTTCTACTAAAAGGGTATGGGAGTATCTGGTGAGATTACTGAGTGAGAAGGAAAGTTAAAGAAAGTTAAGGATAAGAAAATGATTTTGTTTCAATGTGATTATCATGAAGGGGCGCATCCAAAGATCCTGGAGAGCCTTCTTGCTACCAATTTAGAGCAGACTGTTGGCTACGGAGAGGATCCGTACTGTGCACAGGCAGCGGAGAAAATCAGAAAAGCATGCGGTAATGAGAAGTTGGCAGTGCATTTTCTGGTAGGCGGGACGCAGACCAATATGACAGTGATCCATGGGGCTCTTCGTCCCCACCAGGGCGTGCTGTGCGCTGTCAGTGGTCATATCAATGTTCATGAGACCGGTGCGGTGGAATCCTGTGGTCATAAGGTGCTGGGGCTTCCAAGCGAAGATGGGAAGATCACTGCTGAACAGGTGGAAGAAGCTTATCTGGCTCATGTTAATGGCGGAAGCTTCGAGCACATGGTGCAGCCGAAGATGGTGTATATCTCCAATCCCACAGAGCTGGGGACCATTTACAGTAAAGAGGAGCTGACAGCACTTAGCAACGCCTGCAAGCGATGTGGTCTGTATCTGTTTCTGGATGGGGCAAGACTGGGATATGGACTTGCAGCACCGGACAATGATCTTACCATGGCGGATGTGGCTTCCCTTTGTGACGTTTTTTACATAGGAGGAACCAAGATCGGTGCATTATTTGGAGAGGCTGTGGTGATCAGGAATGCGGAACTGGCAGCAGACTTTCGATATATGATAAAGCAAAAGGGCGGAATGCTTGCAAAGGGAAGACTTCTAGGATTGCAGTTTGATACACTGTTTACAGATCACTTGTATGAGCAGATCTCTGCCCATGCTATTGCCATGGCTGAGAAGCTTCGGGCAGCTTTTGATGAAATGGGTTATCCGTACCTGGTTCCCAACAGAACCAATCAGATTTTTCCGATTCTGCCGGATCAGGAGCTGGCAATTTTGGGTGAGCGGTTTGGGTATTGTTATCAGGAGAGGATTGATGAGACACACAGTGCGGTGCGCTTTTGCACCAGCTGGGCTACAAAAGAGGAAGATGTTGATACTTTGATACAGGCCATTCGGCAGAAAGGATAGGAAAAATGGGGTATGACAAAGTGAAAATAAAACAGATACGCGGTCTGATGGTGCTGGCAGCTGTACTGATTCTGGCTTTGATCTATAGTGAGCAGATACTTGGCGCCATTGGGTTGGGCTTTCAGATTTTCAGCCCCTTTATCGTGGGTGGTGTGATCGCATTTATATTGAACTTGCCCATGAATCTGATCGAGAAGAAGCTTTTGGGGCGATGGAATGGTAAAATTGCAGGAAAGCTGAAGCGTCCTATCAGTATGGTGCTTTCTCTGATCTTTGTAGTGGCGATCATTATTCTTGTATGTTTGACGGTGATACCGCAGTTGACCAAGACCATCGGAGTGCTGGGGGCTAAGATTCCGGCATTTCTGGACGATGTGATCGCATGGCTGGAGGTTATGAGTAGGGAATATCCTCAGATACAGGAAGAAGTAAATAAGCTTGCAGAACTGGAGATTGACTGGGTAAAGACCGGAAATAGTCTGCTGGGTTTCTTTACCAGTGGACTGGGTAATGTGGTAACGTCTACGGTTTCTGTGGCGGGCAGTATCATCGGTGGTGTGGCAAGAGCTGTGATATCGCTGATCTTTTCGTTGTATATCCTGAGTCAGAAAGAGAAGCTACAGAATCAGGGCCAAAGAGTCCTGAAGGCGTATCTGTCGAAACGGATCAATAAGAAGGCGGAGCATGTGTTCTCGCTTCTGTATCGTAACTTCAGTAAGTTTATTACAGGACAGTGCCTGGAGGCAGTGATTCTGGGAACCATGTTTGTGATCGCCATGTCTCTGTTTCGGATGCCTTATGCGGTGATGGTGGGTGTTCTGATCGCTTTCACAGCGCTGATTCCCATAGTGGGAGCATTTATCGGCTGCGGGGTCGGAACTTTCCTGATTCTGATTGAGAACCCCATGCAGGCGTTTGTTTTCGTGATCATGTTCCTGGTATTGCAGCAACTGGAGGGTAATCTGATCTATCCCAGAGTAGTGGGCAACTCTGTGGGTCTTCCATCTATCTGGGTACTTATGGCCGTAAGCGTGGGCGGCAGTCTGTTTGGTGTGGCAGGTATGCTGGCATTTATCCCCCTGTTATCCACTGTGTATGTGTTGATTAAGGAGAGCGTCAATGGCCGCAATCAGGCGAGTGAGCTGAAAGGGAAAAAGTCGCATAATGAGCATAATGTTAAGAAAAATGGTAATACTGTTCCTGAGGTGAAGAAAATGGATAAGAAAACACGAAAAGAGCAGGAAGAACAGCGTAACCATAATGAATTTAACAGTGTCACGCAAAAACATAAGCCGGAGAACCAAAACCAGACCCACAATGTCCGGAAGGAAGGGATCCAGCCCATTAACCCCAAAAGATAGTGCTTATGTAAAGG
>JAZRJO010000351.1:0-5434 GCA_045645825.1 Acetatifactor sp.
GATATTTTTCTGATGATGGATCACATTAATTCCTACAAAAGAAAAAAGCTGAACCACCGTAGCCCATACGAAGCGTTCAGCTTTTACTATGGAGAGGACGTATTGAACAGGCTGGGATGCAGACCGGTAGCAGCCGAGAAAATCATCCTGAAGCCTCGTCTTCTCAAAAAGTAACTCATAAATAATTACGTGGACGCCGCCAGAAGATCATTCTTACGGAAGTGTGGAATCTCCAGTTACAAAAAGAACTGAGCGGGATTCGACGCTTGTTTGCCATATAAAAATTTATGCTGTAACGCTATTATAACACTTCTGAAAATAATGTAAACTATGGAAAGTAGCTTACAAAATGGGACTTTCATTTACAAAACGGGAAAGTAAGTTACAAAACGAGATTCTCATTTACAAAACGGGACTTTTGGATTACAAATGGGATTCTCGTGTTGCAATTCATCAGCATGAGATTTCTCCTTTTTTGTTTTACTGTAATATGGACATTCTGGCCTTAAAGTTACAATTTATAACATTTTAACTTTAATATACTTTTCTATAATCTCCTTAAATGTATTAATTTCCAAATTACTTTTAACTATAAACTGCTCGTTTCCAATGTAAAAATACGCTAAAAATTCCAATTCTCCTTCGTTGTCTTTTTTATAATATTCAATATTACTGGAACTTATCTTATGTTTTTCTAAGAGTACATATCCATCAAATAAGGCATCAAGATAAGTTACATTATTTTTGAATACTTTCTGTTCAATATTAAAAAAATCATCATCAAAGCCATAACCACTAACCATTCTAACATAACTTTCATAAGATGAAATACTTGCAGTATGAAATTGCATCTCAGATGGCAAATCACTAGGTATCCACATAAATTCCAGATACTCATGAGGAATCTCTTCAATTTTATTAAATAAATAATTATTACCAGTATTTGCGGTCATATCAAAGGATGGCGTGGCTATAACTTCCTTTCCACCATCTTTATCTGACAATTGAAAGAAGCCTTCCTTCTGTGCATAAGCTCCAGCCGTTCCCCCTATAAACAACGCAACCACGAGCGAAGCAACCATAGCTACTTTACGGAATCCATTAGTCGTAAAAACAAAACATTTTCTAGCAGCCACCTTGTCTTTGGTTCTCTGCATCTCATCCTGGATCTTCATACGAATATCTAAAGTCTCTGTAAAACGTTCAAAGCCTTTTTCCGGGTTATAATAACTTTCATTCAGTTTCTCACATTCCATGATATCCAGAATAGATTTGATCGCAAGAATTTCCTCCTCATCATACTCTTCATCAGTGGCTTCTTGCATGTACCAATTTAATTTGTTACGCCAATAAGTTACCAGATTATTTTGTTCAGAAATGTCTTTATCCATATTTACTCTCCTCCTTTGCACATGTCACTTTGGAATTCCCTAATTACACCTTAATTATATACTAATGGAAATATTGTGTCAAACACATTAAATTCAAAGATAATATTCGTGACACAACATCTGTTGCCTCACATTTTCCCATAGTTCTGCTATCTCTCCATCTCCCTAACCACCTTACGCATGGGTAAGATCATAGCCGGCGAGACGGACAATTCCTCCACTCCGATATCTAAGAAAAATTCAGTCATGACCGGATCTGCCGCCAGTTCGCCGCAGACGCCACAGCGAATTCCGGCTTTGCGGGCATTTTCCACGGTCATGCGAATCAATCGCAGGACGGCCTCGTGATGGGCATCGTAGAAGTCATCCAGTTCACCGTTTTGCCGATCGATGGCCAAGGTGTATTGGGCCAAATCATTGGTGCCGATACTGAAGAAATCCACTTCCTTGGCCAGCAAGTCACTGATCATGGCTGCGGCGGGGGTCTCGATCATAATGCCCTGTTCTACGTGGGCGTATGGGATACCTTCCGCTGTAAGCTCTGCTTTTACCAGTTCTGTCAGTGTTTTGATCTGCTGCACTTCCTGTAGGGAAGTGATCATTGGGTACATGACGGCCAAGTTGCCGTAAGCACCTGCACGAAAGAGGGCTCGCAGCTGCGTCTTGAATATCTCAGGACGTTTCAGGCAGGCTCTGATGGCGCGGCAGCCCATGGCGGGGTTGTCCTCTTTGGTCAGACCCATGTAACCCAGTTGCTTATCTGCTCCTATATCTAATGTGCGGATGATCACCTGCTTGCCTTCCATTGTCTCCACCACTGTTTTGTATAGTTCGAACTGTTCCTCTTCGGCAGGGTAGGTGTCCTTTTCCAGATATACACATTCACTGCGGAAAAGGCCGATTCCCTCCGCATCATTTTGTATGGCCTGCTTAAGGTCCGAAAGGCCTCCGATATTGGCGCAGATTTTAATCTTACGGCCACCTAAAGTGATGGTTTCTTTTCCCTTTAGTGCAAGCAGCCTCTCTTTCTTTTCTCGCTGGGCCGCAAGCTTTGCTTCCATGCACTTTTCGGTCTCCGGGTCAGGATCCACATAGAAGCATCCACTGTAGCCGTCTACTATGGCCGGATGGCCATCCATCCATAAAGCATCTGCCACACTGTGGGGGCTTTGCCCATTTTCGTTTTCCCCGGATATCAGGCGTGTGCCCACAAGTGCCGGTATGTTCATTGTTCTGGCCAGTATGGCTGTATGAGAATTGACCGAACCATGTACCGTCACAAAAGCCTGCACTTTCTCTCTGTCAAACTGCACGGTCTCGCTGGGTGCCAGGTCATCCGCTATGATGATCACCGGCTCCCGGTCGGCTTTCAAAATATCACCCAATCTGCCCATATTTACAGGCAGGCCCTTACTCCGGCTAGTCAGGATCGCCAACAGATGATCTGATACATCCCTCACATCCGCAGCTCTTTCTCTCATAATTTCATCATCCATAGCAGAGAACCTTGCAGTGAAATGTTCGGCAGCTGCTGCCACTGCATATTCTGCATTGACCATTTGTGTCTGAATCACTTTGTCAATAAAGCCCAGATAATCTACATCTTTCAGCAACAGCAGATGCATTTCAAAAATAGCGGCATCTGCCTCTCCCAGTTCTGCCTTTGCCTTTTCATGCAGTTTGGCAAGCTGATTTGCAGTCTCATCGACAGCTGCTTCTAAACGTCTGTGCTTCCCGGCCACATCTGCCACGTAATAGGGCTTTACCTGCTGCTCTTTTTTCTGATATATCTGAATCCTGCCTATGGCAATTCCTTCATATACACTTTTACCCTGATATACTTGCATCTCACACCTACTAATACACTGTCCGCTTACGCTGTGCGATCACGGAATTAATCCCCAATTTTATCATATACCCGCTGTACGTCCTCCCGGGTGGCCAGAAGGTCCGAGAATGCAGTGGCACTTCCTGCTGCCACACCCATCCGAAACGCATGTCCATAGTCCTTTTGCTTCATCCACCCTGCCAGAAAACCTGCCACCATGGAATCTCCTGCGCCCACAGCATTGATCAGTCTGCCCTCAGGAGCGGGCAGCATATACACTTGCCCATCTTCAGCTGCCAGCGCAGCCCCCTGACCGGACATGGATACCAACACATTACGGGCACCTTTGTCCTGTAGTTTCTTGGCATATGGCACCACATCCTCCCGATTTCTCAGCTCCACGCCGAAGATTTCACCCAGCTCATGGTGATTGGGCTTGATCAGAAAAGGATGGTATTCCAGCACATTCATCAGAAGGTCTCCGGTGGCATCCACCACAAAGAGAACATCTCTGTCTTGTAACCGCACCATGATATCCCGGTAAACGGAAGCCGGAATGCTTCCGGGGATGCTGCCTGCCAGCACCAGCCCATCGCCCTCTTTCAGATGATCCAGTCTCAGAAGCAGCCGGTTAAGTGCTTCTGCACTGATATCAGGACCTTTACCATTGATCTCAGTACCATCGTAATCCTTCAGCTTCATATTAATTCTGGAATATCCTTGCTCCACATCGATAAATTCACAGCCAAAGCCCATTTCCATGGTCTTTCTTAGGATCTCTTCTCCGGTAAATCCGGCGATGAAGCCCAGTGCAGTAGTGTCAATGCCCAGATTGTGCAGAACAATGGAGACATTGATTCCTTTGCCCCCCGGCATCATGCTCTCTGTCATGGTTCGATTAGTCCTGCCCAGCTTAAAATCATCTACTGTCACAAAGTAATCCAGGGAAGGATTAAAAGTCACTGTGTAAATCACATTCTTACCTCACTATAACCGCATTTTCTTCACAGCATGGTCTGCGATCAGACACTCCCCATGCTCTCTGATATGTTCTATCTTACTCTCCTCTGCTGTATACAGGCTGCCAAATTCCAATGCTCTTATGCAGGCCCTGCTATAACGCTCATAAGAAGCTGATCCTTTATCCAGGAACAGATAGTATACGCCCTCCATCTGATACAACTCACTCTTCACCCGGAGATTTCCAGGAAGCACCCGGGCATATTTACAGATGTCGCTGATGCTATGAAAAGCAAATACTGCAAAGGTTACCACCGGCTCCTCTGCTTCTTTTTGCTCTTTTGATTTATCAGGCTTGGAAACATCCCCGGCCTTTAATCCCAGCGCGTCCTTGATCATGCCAAGGCATTCCATCATATCCTTGGCATGCTTAAGATCCTCCGGCGTCTTCTCTGAAAAGGTCAGAACCATCCCATGATCAGGCAGCACCATGATCTGCAGTTCCAAAGCAAACTGCGGCGGTTTGAATCCCACCTCTTCTTCTGCCTGAGCCATAATATCCTCCATCACTTCCCTGGCCTTGTCACTTCTCAATATAAAATCTTTATAACTGATATCATACTCCTCCAGCTCTTCCTTGCTGAGAAAGCACTTCATCGTCTTGTCATCGATTCTCTCAATCCTCATAAAGTTTCATTCATTCCCTTTTCTACTTTTTGTCTGTCAAGAAGCTCCCTCAATGCATCTTCCCCCACACTTACCCAGGCATCTTCTTCCTCCGCATTTAACCCGAGATACTGAGCCAACGTCCTCTCATCGTCACTCATTCCCCACTCATAGCTATAATCATCAATTGCCTCAAACGCAATCTCACCTGCAAGATACAATTCTTTATAGTTCTTCATGTTCCACCTCATCTTACTCGTAAAATCTTCCTTATAACCATAATAACCCCAAACGCATAACATTTCCACTAAAACTTTGTAAAAAATTTAAAAACTTTTTCATTGATTATTTTTATAATTTTGTTATTATTATATTGTAATGCATTTCATGCAACTTATGGCTCACAAAAGAACTAAAAGAAAAGGATTTATTATATGATCACGATATTTCGGGGAGGCTACAACTCCAGACATCCCAAGTCCTTTCTGTTATCCAGGCCTAATGGGCTGGACCGTTTTGTTTTCCTGTTGGTCAGGTGCAAGGCTTCTTTTCAGATCAAGGAAGAAAGCTTTACGGTAGCGCCTAATAC
>JAZRJO010000352.1:0-1666 GCA_045645825.1 Acetatifactor sp.
TTCATAGCTGTTTGAACCAATCAGGTTAAAGGCCAGATAAAGGTCAGCTGTTCCTACAAAGCTGACAACGGAAGTCTCTTTGACCAGTGTAATGAACTCATTGCCCAGGGTGGGAAGGATATTCTTCACTGCCTGGGGAATTACGATACGCAGCATTGTAGTCCAGTAACCCAGACCCACAGCACGACCGGCTTCCATCTGTCCGATATCCACAGAGAGAATACCACTTCGCATGATCTCTGATATGTAGGCACCGGAATTTAAGCCAAATACCAGTACAGATACCTGCAGACCGGAAACGCGCATGCCCATCAGTGGCAGCAGTACATAGTAAAATACCAACAGCTGTACCACAATGGGGGTGCCACGGAACATACTTACGTAAAAGCCACAGATTCCATTGAGAATCCTGGGAAGCAGCTTATATTTGGGAATCACTCTGACAGTGGCAATGACAGTACCGATGAGAATACCGATGATCAGACCCACTACCGCAATGATCAGTGTATTGCGAAGACCTTCCAGGACTCTGGTATAACCGTTTTGATGAATAAATATATTTAAAAAATTTTCAACCTTCAGGCTAAAGTTACCCATGAAAACCTCTTCTTCCAACAAGATTACTTCTGCAGTGCGTTGATGGCTTCTGTGATGAACGCAGCAGGAGCGGAGTCAATAATTACATAGTTAATGTTACCGTTTAATAAGTCCTGAACAGCCAGAGAACCATTCTTGTAACCAACTGTTGTTACAGGGAAACCTGCAAATCCCCAACCTTCATCACCTTCACTGTAAAATTGACCGGTGGTACCGTTCTGAACACCAATCTTGGTAGACTTATCCTTTTTGTTGAGAATTGCTTCTATAGAAGCAGCATCTGCACAGTTGTCAAACTCAGTATTGGTGGAAGGAACGATCAACTTTTGGGATGCAGTGTAGTAGGAATCACTGAAGGTTACATACTCTTTACGCTCTTCGTTAATGGTAAGCCCTGCCATGGCAATATCGCACTTCTGCTGACCTACGGCTAAACATACGGCGTCGAATTCCATGTTCTGGATCACCAGTTCTTTGTTCAGATGTTTTGCAAGTAAAGCAGCGATTTCCATGTCAATACCAAGGTAGGTGTTGCTGTCACCACCGCCGGTAAATTCAAAGGGCTCGAAAGCTGCATTGGTAGCCACTACAAGTTGATCCTTATTAGTATCCAGTGCTGCAGAGGTGACCGGAACAGGGGTACCATCACCAAAGTAACGGGTACAGATTTCTTCAAATGTACCGTCTTCCTTGATCTGTTTGATAAAAGCGTTTACTTGTTTCAACAGCTCAGGCTGTGTTTTATCTACACCAAAGGCATATTCTTCGTTGGTAAGTTCGATTTCGATTACTTTTGCTGTAGTTGGTTCCTTGGCACCGCATCCTGTAAGAACAGAAGCTGCCATAATGAGTGATAATGCAAGAACAACTAATTTTTTCATATCTTTCCTCCTTGTTTGTTGCATTTTCTTTATCATACGTGCATAATATATCATTTTATTTCCAAAAAAGCAATGATATATTTGATTTTTTCCTATAAAAATGTTATGATTATCGCGTCTTCAGAAATTTTGAGAAGCAATGGGAGGAATAACTATGAAATGGGAGTGTAATGTGCGCAAGGTAATTC
>JAZRJO010000353.1:0-9023 GCA_045645825.1 Acetatifactor sp.
TCCTCAGCTAAAACCGTCAGCCCTGCCATTGTCATAACTAAACAAACTGTTAAAATAATTGAAATAACCTTTTTCATATTTTTTCCCCTTTCAATATTATTTCTTAACAACCATTAACAACTAAAAACAACTACATGACACATAATCATACCTTTCCCGAGCAACAAAAAACGTGCAAATCTCGCCTCTACTCAAAGTGGTTTGACTTACACGTTACGCTGCCAACTTTTTACATCTCTATAACATCAGAGGAACACGACAAAAGCTGCAACTTAATCGGGCCAAACCTCTTCGAAAAATTACTTACCATTGCTATCTCCTCCTTTTCTATATTTGATGTTTATATTATAATATATTTTTTCTCAAATTACAATCATTTCCATCTTGAGTTTCCGCAGTTTTATCCACATATCGCTAAAACCCTATTGCTTTTTATAAACAACTTTCAAAAAATGCCTAAAATATAAGGAATTCCCTCTGGTGCCTTGAAATCTTATCTTTCTACGGTTTCTAAATGGGTCCCGAAAGGACCTGTCATTCATATCGATGACAGTGATGTAATAAAACCGGATGGATATAAATTTCAGGATTACTTCCGACAATCATCCGGTCAGTATTTTCTCAAAGGGACATTCCTCTAAGGAAAAAGATTTTACTTCTGTCAACAACATTAAACCGTCAAATGCGCCTTAAACTGGTCGTCTAAGTAGATAAAAGAATATGTATCCCAAAGTCCGGTTCCGGTGGGTCAAAGCCCTCGAACGGGGCTTATTAAAGTGCCTCTACTCATTGAACTGACGCTATCAGACGCTCAAAAAATCGGCAGAAAGGTACTTTTGGTAAACATATTCATTTTTATATTACAGTTTGCGGAAACTCAAGTATACATATTTTATGCAAAATGTGTGAAGAATAGGAAGGTAAAATAGTTTAACAGGAGGTATGGATATGAGCAATCTTTCAGAAGTAGAACTGCAGAATCTTCGTCATCTGATCGGTGGTTTTGACACTTGTCACTGCAAACTGCAGGAGTATGCCAAGGAGGCAACGGACACCAAAGTAAAACAGTTTTTTGAAAAAGGTGCCCAATCTGCCATGCAGAATAAGCAGGAGCTGATGAAATTTTTACAGTAAATGGAGGTAATGTGATGCAGATGCAGGAAAAAACAATGGTGTCAGATATTCTGGCAGGAATGAACGGAGAATTGGAGCGTTATGCCCAGATGATCCCCCAGACCGACAATAAAGAACTGAAGCAGTGTTTAAAGCAGTTTCGCAATGCGGCAGAGCAGGGACAGGAGGAGCTGTACCAGATCGCCAGAGAAAAGTCTTATTATGTGCCCGCCGCACAGGCGTCTCAGCAGGAGATTGAGCATGTGAGAAGCCTATTTAGTTCTTCAGGTCTGTAAGAAAATAAAAACTTCTCAGACACTGCAGCTTTCAGTGTTTGAGAAGTTTTTATGATTTTGTATATGGTGAAAGGTCACTTATAGTCGAACTCGTATCTTTCATAAGCATTCACCACGATGGTATGCTCATTATAAGCGCACTCACGTCTCTGTCTTAATTTCCAGTCGTAGTTCATATGCATATGTCCATGAATAAAGTATTTCGGCATGTATTTCTCAAGCAGTTCATGAAAAATCTGAAAACCGGTATGGGGTAGGTCATCCCCGTCATTAAAGTGATAAGCAGGCGCATGGGTCACTAAAATGTCAAAGCCTTTGTTTTTACGGAGTTTCTTCCGAAGCTTGCGGACGCGCTTATGCATGTCCTGCTCTGTGTATTGGTGTGCGCCGTAGTTGTAACACATGGAACCGCCCAGACCCAGGATGCGGACGCCGTTGTGTACGTAGATGTCATCGTCGATACAGATGCAGCCTTCGGGAGGATGAATCTCATATTTAGTATCGTGATTGCCGTGTACATACAAAACAGGTGCGGAGGTAAAGGTGGCCAGGAAGGACAAATAGTTTGCTTTCAGATCGCCACAAGATATGATCAGATCGATTCCCTCTAATTTGCTTTTCTCATAGAAATCCCACAGGTATTTGGATTCTACGTCAGCCAGTACCAGGATTTTCATGGCAGGATATTTCCTCCTTTGTCGGCAGTAGCAGAGTATAGTCCGCGAAGCAGTACTACTTGCTTGGCTTCCTCTTTCAGATCATCGATGGTAGGAATCTTGCCTTCCACATTTTCCACCAGCCAGTCCATGCGCACGATATCTTCCGGCTTCATGATCTCTGATTCTTCGTAATGCACCTTGCCCTGTTGATCGATCAGTGGACCACTCAAAGGATGGAAGGTGTCAGAAGAAATGGCCTGCTTCATCAGCTCCACCAGCTTCACCGTACCGGCGGGCAGATGCTGGGAGCAGATGACATCGATGACACCGGCAGATAAGCCCCACCAGTAATTCAGTGCCTTGTTCTCGATGGATTCCTCCGGTTTCCAGGAGCCCTTCTGGATGCTGTTGATCAGTCTTTCGTAGAACATACCCCAGTCGTAAATGGACATGGCCAGATTCTTTCTGCCGTATTCGGTCAGTTCGTACAGGCCGAAGCTGCGATTGTCATTTTTAGGTGTGATCATATCTTGGGCAGATATGTAGGTGATATCGTGCTGGGCAAAGTATCTGTCAGGGTCGTAATCCTTGGCGGAGGACCAGGTCAGGTATACTTTGACACGGGGATTTACCATTTTGGCGCCCAGGGCAAAGGCGTTGATGCTGGCTGCGACACCGTACAAAGGATAATCCGCTACATATCCCACCTTATCATTAATGCACATGGAGCCGGCGATCATACCGGTCAGGAATTTGGCTTCGTACATTCTGGTATAATAAGTCCGTACCGTATTGAAGGAGGAATTCAGGGCGCAGTTTAAGATGATCACCTCCGGATAATCGATGGCAGCCTGCAGGCAGGCCTTGATCAGCTTAGGGGTCACCGTAAAAATAATTTCATAACCTTCATTACAGATTGCCTCCAGTTTCTCCTCTGCATACTCGTCTGCAGCATCTATGATGAAAGTCTTGGTATCCAGCGCAGGGCCGAATACATCCACCAGATGCAGGCGTCCCAGCTCATGGCCGTAGATCCAGTCAGAGGCCATCGGCTCCTTGTCATAGACGAAGGCCACCCGCCGTTTTCTGGGGGTGATGATCTTGTTCAAAACGGACCCTACGGTGGTCTTTTCCTGCACCGGATTCATCAGAAGCTCTACGGAATCTTCATCCCCCAGCAGCACGATCTCCGGCCAGATCTTGTCCACCATGTCTTTTAACCGGGCATTGGTGGTATCCATAACTTCCTCATAAGGATAAAAAGTAAAGAATACCAGTAGGGCATCTCCGGCTGTTACATTGCGTAGTTTGTCACCGCGTTTTTCTCCGAAGATTTTGGCAAAGCCGGTATAAAAATAGGTGAAATCCAACCGCTCCTCAGTGGTCCAAACTTCCGTATCTGTTTTGCCCACAGCGGTCAAAAGCTTAGTGAAACTCCCTAATTTGGTGAAGCGGATGTAGTTGATCTGGGTCAGCTCATAAAAGTCCATGTACTCGTAATAAATACGGTTCTCCAAATCATCAGAGGGCTTAGGAACCTTCCTGGTCACATCGGCCAGGATGGAAGGGCAGTTAAAGTACTTTAGCACGCTGGCGCGCTTGTTGCCCTCTACTACGTAATATTTATTCATGTATTCATATACTTTTATCGCATCATGTATGCCTTCCTCCACCTGAGCAGTGCATAGATGTATCCATTTAGAGGAAAATTCACTGCCTTCATTCAAAAGAGGCATAAAGTTGCAGGCAAAAGCTCGGGTGCGTCCAAAAGTACTGGTTCCCACCACTTGGTTTAAGGGAATGTCGCTGATACCCAGGTGCACCTCATAGTCTACTTCTGCGTGGGAGAGGATCTCATCCAGCACCGGCAGATAGGGATGTGTACCATGGGTAATGGCGGTTTTGTATGCTTTTAAGCCCATTTTTTGGGCTTTTTGATAATCATCGTATGACATAATGCTTGTCCTTTCCTAGTGTCGGTCATTTGATGAAGGCAATGGTTTTTATACTATCCTCAAAGATATCCAGCCAGGTACCAGCCAGGTCAGTGTATGTAAAGGTATACGTCTGATCTGCATCAATACCTATGATAATCTGTGTCACCTCATTACCCTGCAGTTCATAGGAGATAGAATATTGGTAGGCAGGATAACCCGAGACCGGACTTGTGGTAAAATAATGGTCTGTGATCACCACTTCTTCTTCATATGTCTGAAGAAAGGCATCGGACAAAGCGGTGCTCAGTTGCTTGGCGGATACCTGGCTGAAAGCGGCATCCTTGGGCTGGAGGTTCAGGCTGACACTGGAGCCATCCTCCGCTGCATAATAGAACTCCATGCCATCAATCTTCATTTCCGAGAAATCTTTTGGAATGGATAGTTGGTAGGTGATCGCATCTGCGTCTTCAGGGGAGTTCGAAGATTCCTCAGAGGTTTTTACATGTTCCGTGGTATTATTTTGGTCATCCTTGTGGCTGCATGCGGTTAAGAGGAGTGTTGTCAATAGTATAATCAGTAAAGATTTTTTCATGTTTTCTTCTCTTTCCAATATAATTTTTTTAAACTATACATTTTTAATGTGTTTCTTATTATAATCCATAACTGCCTGTAAGGGAAGAGGAAATTCTAAAAATCTTCCCGTTCTGTATGCTGTAGAAAAGGCATAAAATAAATACAAGACCAAACAGCGTGGTGTAACTATGTTAAATTATATATGGGCAGGAATGATTCTGATCGGTGTGATCTATGCGGCTTTTACCGGCAATATGAGTGCAGTGACAGGCGCTGCACTGGACAGTGCCGGTGAGGCAATTTCATTATGTATTACCATGGCAGGCGTAATGGCGCTGTGGATGGGACTGATGGAGATCGGGCAGCAGTCAGGGCTGGTGGAACGATTGACCAAAGGAATCGCCCCTTTTCTGAATTTTATGTTTCCAAGGATACCGAAAGGGCATCCGGCCAGGGGTTATATTGCTACCAATATCATTGCCAATGTGCTGGGGCTTGGCTGGGCATGCACACCGGCAGGACTGAAGGCTATGGAGGCACTGGCCGAGCTTGAGAAGGAGAGGGGTAATCCCCGGTATCTGGATCCCGGTAAAGTGCGCAGTGCCAGCAATGAGATGTGTACCTTTTTGATCATGAATATATCTTCGCTGCAGCTGATACCGGTGAATATGATCGCCTACCGCAGCCAGTATGGCAGTGTGAATCCGGCCATTATCGTGGGGCCGGCTATTGTGGCCACGGCTGTGAGTACCGTGGCGGCGGTTGCGTTTTGTAAAGGGAAGGACCGGAAAGGATTATGATGAACGTACTGATTCATATCTCAGATATATTGATACCTGCAATTATTTTCTACATAGTAGCCTATGGCCTGATCTGCAAGGTAAAGGTCTATGAGACCTTTCTGAAAGGAGCCAAAAGCGGTCTTAAGGTGGTAGTGGATATCATGCCCACACTGATCGGACTGATGGTGGCGGTGGGGGTGCTTCGCGCCTCCGGTTTCCTGAGCTTTCTGGGAGGACTTCTGGCACCTCTGACAGAGGCTGTGGGACTGCCGGGAGAGATTCTGCCCCTTTTGGTTGTAAAGCTGTTTTCCTCCTCCGCAGCCACAGGCCTGGTACTTGATATCTTTAAGACTTCAGGACCGGACTCCTATGTGGGGATGGTCACTTCCATATTACTCAGCTGTACGGAGACACTGTTTTATACCATGAGCGTGTATTATCTGGCGGCAAAAGTGACTAAGACCAGGTATACCATAGCAGGAGCCCTTTGGTCGACTTTGGTGAGCTTGATCATGAGCGTGGTACTGGCAGGGCGGCTGGTGTAAAGTTGACAAATGAGGGGCTTGCATGAAGGAAAAATTAGTGATATAATAAAAGAACAAATGTTCTATAAAAATACGGCAGGAGAAATACGCATGGAGTATTATGTCCCTTTGATGATAATAGCAGTAATAGCCACGGTATGTCTGGTCTCTATATTATGTTTACGTGCCGCGAATCGTAAGAAGCCCAAAGTCATAGATCTGATGGAAGGTCGTGAGTTCGAGCAGTATTGTGCAGAGCTTCTGCGTGACCATGACTTTCTGGAAGTGGAAGTGACCAAAGGAAGCGGTGATTACGGTGTGGACATCCTGGCGCAGAAGGATGGCGTCAGCTATGCCATTCAGTGCAAGCGTTACGAGGGACCGGTGGGAGTACATGCCATTCAGGAGATTTATGCGGGCAGGGATTACTATGACTGTATGATCGGAGTGGTCATGACCAATCAGTATTTTACTTCGCCGGCGGTGGAAGTGGCAAGGAAATTAAAGATACTTTTGTGGGACAGGGATTATTTGGAGGTTATGGCTTCGGAATAGTAGTTGTTACTCCCCGGTTAATTGTGGCAAAGGCCAGTTTTTCAGTGCCTCTGTAAGCAAGGTGAAATCCGCCGGCCCGGATTCCAGTAGGAAGGTATGGAACTCCAGATCGGTATAGGCATCTCCCCAAAGCTTCTGTGCCTGTTCTTTCAGGGCAAGAATTTCCAGATATCCCAGATAGTATTTCAGATAGTTGGTGGGCTCCTCTACGATGTATTGGTAGATAGCCGAGACGGAAAACTCATTGGTGATGCCGAAGTTGGCTAAAAGCGCAGCGCCCTGTTCCCGATCAGCATTTTCATAGTGGATCATAATATCCAGTAAAGAATAGAGTCCCAGCAGCAAGCTTCGATTATGTCTGGTCAGCTTCACGGCAGCTGCCAGTTCATCATTGCCGCGGTCGGTATACATCTGAGCAGCATAGTCGTAGGAGATAAATTCCACATACAGGGCCCAGCCCTCTAAGTAGCCGCCGTACCAGAGAAGTTCTCTGACATTGCTGATAGCATCGCGTTCCTCCTGCATGACTGCCCGGTTGTGGTAGACGGACTGGTACATATGGCCGGGGTAGCCCTCATGGGCCAGGGTGGTATAGAGTTCCAGACCGGCCGGGGTACTTTTTTCATTGATGTATATGGCGTTTTGGGAGGTGTCGTCTAAGGGAGGTGTCAGGTAAAAGGCCGGAGCGCAGTAGTTTTCCAGACTTTCGGACACTGTTTTTACCGAAACAGCCGGTAGTGCGTCTTCTTTGCTTTCGCTGTTTAGAGGCGGAAAGTCGTCAGACATTCTGGCCTGTAAGTCGGCCAGCATCTGGGTGGCTTTTTGCAAAGGAAAGTACTCTGTGAGTAAATTGTCGTAGGATAGAGTGGCCAGAGCGGGTGTCTCGGTCAGGATATTAGTGAAAATCAAGTATTCCTGGTCAAAATGCTCTGCAATCATGGTTTTGATTTCTGCCAAAGGCCGGTCAGAGCCTGTCTGGGAGTGTAAGAGTAGTTCATAGTAACTAGAACCTTGGGGCTTGGAAGCCAGGCCCCGCAGGGGGATATCCGGGTCTTCCAGTACCAGCAGGCCGTCACCTAAGGCCTCATAGGCGGGTTGCATCACAGTGCGAAGAAGGCGGTTATTCAGGGCGGTGTAGCTCCCCGCTTTTTCGCTGCTTAACTGACCACTTTCCACCAGAGACTGTAATCTTTCACGAAAAGTAGTTTGTAAAAAATGCGTTTCCGCGTTTAATTCTTCTTCACTTAGAATGGTGTCACATTGTTCCACCACTTTCTTGATAGAAGAAGATGCCATCAGCAGACCGGCTGTTGCTTTTTCCTGTTCAAAGGTCAGAAGAGCCTGGAAATATTCGTCGGTCTGGTCCAGTAGTTTTAAGTAGTCTTCTATATCCTGTACACTTCGAAAGGTATATTCTGCCAGCAGGATGGGCAGCTGGGACTGCATACCGGAAGAAGGCGATAAGGGTTCTTCGTATAGGGACAGACTGCTTAAGGCCAGTGAGTTCTCCAGGGAGTCTATGAGCAGGGCATGGGTAAAACCGGCCTGACCGGACAGTTTGTCAGCGTCAAGAGACTTGAGTCTGCCAAGAAGGTTTTGAGTCTTGGTCTGACCGGCCAAAACGTTTTCGTAAGAATAGCAGGGCAGCACCACTTCGTAATCCCTGATGCCGAAGCGCTCCGGATAAGCCAGTGTATAGTGCATGTTCAAGGTGTTGGAGAGCATCTCATCCTGGAACAGATCCGTGGCAAGGCTGTGAAAAAGAAGCTCTTCTTTGTGACAGGAGCTGACAAAAAGCAGGAAAGCTGTGGCAACGGTCACAAAGCCCGTAAGCCATGGAAAGCGGTGCAGGGTTGATTTGGTAAAGTTACGCATGGGAACCTTCATTCAGTGTGTTGTTAGTAAACAATATATGCACGGTATAAAGGGATCATGAGTAAGCAGAATACACAAATGTATCAAAGCAATGCGAAAAGACGCTTTACGTGGCGGGAAATATGTGTTAGTATAGTGTTAGATTGAGAAAGTGTTGTGAGGTGGGGTATGCCGTTTTACGGGGCATTTTGTAAGAGAGAGCATCCGAACAACACATCAGCCGCATGATAACGGCAGAATGGAGGAACAAATGAACAATTTAGAACTGCGTAAGCGTGCCAATGATGTTCGCAAAGGCATTGTGGCTTCGGTTCACAGCGCAAAAGCAGGACATCCCGGCGGATCTCTTTCCGCAGCTGATGTTTTTACATTTCTTTATTTTGAAGAGTTAAATATTGATCCAAAGAATCCACAGTGGGAGGACAGAGATCGTTTTGTGCTGTCCAAGGGACATACAGCACCCGGTTTGTACTCGGCACTGGCGCATAGAGGATTTTTCCCGGTGGAGGATCTGATTACACTGCGTAAGCTGGGTTCTTACCTTCAGGGACATCCCAACCTTCATATTCCCGGCGTGGATATGGCATCCGGCTCTCTGGGGCAGGGCATTTCCGCAGCGGTGGGTATGGCGCTGGGAGCTAAGATGGACGGCAAGGATTTCCGTGTATATACATTGGTGGGTGACGGTGAGATCCAGGAAGGTCAGGTG
>JAZRJO010000354.1:0-1715 GCA_045645825.1 Acetatifactor sp.
TGGTAAAACTTAGGCTAACTCGCTGAAGTACTTGATGGTACGAACCATCTGAGAGGTGTAGCTGTTCTCGTTATCGTACCAAGAAACAACCTGTACCTGAGTATTGCCATCTTCCATAGGAGCAACCATGGTCTGAGTAGCCTCGAACATGGAACCTGCGGTAGCGCCTACGATATCGGAAGATACGATCTCGTCCTCATTGTATGCGAAGGACTCAGTAGCTGCTGCCTTCATAGCTGCATTGATCTCGTCCTTGGTAACTGCACCCTTAACAACTGCTACCAGAATAGTGGTAGAACCGGTAGGGGTAGGAACACGCTGAGCGGAACCGATCAGCTTGCCGTTCAGTTCAGGAATAACCAGACCGATAGCCTTTGCAGCACCGGTAGAGTTAGGAACGATATTGCAAGCGCCTGCACGGCTTCTTCTAAGGTCACCCTTTCTCTGAGGACCATCAAGGATCATCTGGTCACCGGTGTAAGCGTGAACAGTGGTCATGATACCGCTCATAACAGGTCTGCAGTCATTCAGAGCCTTAGCCATAGGTGCTAAGCAGTTGGTGGTACAAGAAGCTGCGGAGATAACAGTATCTTCGGGCTTCAAGGTGTTGTGGTTAACATTGTAAACGATGGTAGGCAGATCGTTACCTGCAGGAGCAGAAATAACAACCTTACGAGCGCCTGCTGTGATGTGAGCAGAAGCCTTGTCCTTAGAGGTGTAGAAACCGGTACACTCTAATACAACGTCAACTTTCAGCTCGCCCCAAGGAAGCTTGCTTGCATCAGCCTCTTTGTAGATGGTGATGGTCTTGCCGTTTACAGTGATATTGTCCTCGCCTGCCACTACGGTGTCAGCATATTTGTATTTACCCTGAGAAGAGTCATATTTCAACAGATGTGCCAGCATCTTAGGGCTGGTCAAATCGTTGATCGCTACTACTTCATATCCTTCTGCATCAAACATCTGTCTGAATGCAAGACGACCGATACGGCCGAAACCATTAATTGCAACTCTTACTGCCATTTTAGATTCCTCCTAAAATATAATAAATTTAATTTATAGCATTTTGCCATCAAATGTGGTTTGACAAAATTTTATCAGCATTCCTATTGTACCTAATTTCTTTTAAAAATTCAAGATGTATTTGAAAAATAATTGGTAATTCATACAAATTTTATAGTTTCGGCTATTTCACCATAGGATTTTGGACAGTTTTGTGGTATGATACTCCCATAATACTTAAGGAGGTTGCTAAAATGCCTATAAAAGCAGACTATCATTTACATACATCCTTCTCCGGCGACGCCACATCTTCCATGGAAGAGATGATACAACAGGGCATCCGCCTGGGACTCACCCATATGTGCTTTACCGATCATTATGATTACGACTTCCCCAATACGGGGGATCTGCCGGATGACTATTTCATCGTCAACACCGACTCCTATCTCTACGAATTTATTCGGATGAGAGAAAAATATAACGGACAGATCAAGCTAAACTTCGGCATTGAGTTAGGACTACAGCCCCATCTGGTACGCCACAATGCCGTGTATGCCAAGAGCTTTGATTTTGATTTCATCATCGGCTCTTCCCACTTGTGCAATAAGAAAGATCCCTATTATCCGGAATTCTATGAGGGACGAAGCGAGGAAGAAGCATATCGGGAGTACTTCTCTTCTATTATTGATAACATCCGGACCTTTTCCAATTTC
>JAZRJO010000355.1:0-7930 GCA_045645825.1 Acetatifactor sp.
TTCTTTCATCTGGCGGCTCTAAGTAACTCTAACAGTCTTACAGATGTCAAAAACCCCTGTCTACCCTGGCCGTCCGTTCCGCTGTGTTGCTGCCCGTTCCCGGTTGCCTGCCTGTGGGCGGCGCTTGCAGCTCGGGTCTCAGCGTCTAATCAAACAGGAAGGTATCGCCGTCTTCTACGATCATGACCATAGTCTTGCCGGTGTTTAAGGTAATCTCGTTGCCATTGTCGTCGTAATATCTGGTGGCACCGAAGTCAGAAGTTTTCTCCCAAGTCACATGAATTCCTTTTCCATTTGTGAAGTACCAGCCGTCGTGGGTGGTGTCATGGCATTGGAAGGCTAAGTAGCCTTCACCAAGCTCCTCGTGTTTGGTGTATTGGACGAGAATGTTTTTAAAGGTGAGTTGTTCGCCGGTGGCTGCATCGATGTGGGGACCATCGGGGGAGCCGGACAGGTGTTGGTAGCGGTAATATAGTCCATCCTTTTCGTTGTATTTAAAATAGCATCTGGTCAACGGATAGCAGCCGGACATGTCGATTTTCTTGGCACTCTGGGCGTCAGGGTACTGAGAAAGGGTGTTGGGGGCTGATTTGGAGGTGAAGCGGTAGTGGCGGTCATCAGCCAGTCCACGGTAAGTAAGGTCGTAGCCTTTGTTGTTGATCTGCTCTTTCAAGCCCTGGCCGGAAACGTATGCATTGTGGGGATCTTTGCGGTCCTCACTGCGGAAGAAACCGACAGTTTCGTAAGTCCCGTCCAGAGTTTCTACATCGGGATGATTCAGGAAATCATTGATGAAGAAAGGTCCGCCCCAGTGGACGATGATAGAATCCCATTCCAAGGCCCAGTAACCATAATAGAGACGGAGACTACGAACATTACCGATTTTGTCCAGATTGTTCCAGTCCTCGAATATGCCCATGAGACGGGTCATGCGACCTTCCACGTTGGCCTCATAGAGGATGGAAGCTTTGGAAAGATTATAATGAGGGATGGCAGCACTTTCGTTGGGGATGACGATTGCAAGAGGACGGGTCTCAGCGATGGTTTTCTCTACCCATTCGTTGGTCAGGCGGCTTCGCACCATACCTTCTGCCGGGGGAAGAGTATCATCCATATTGTTAGAAACATCTTCTGATGGATCACGCTCTTTATCCGAGCCATATGTGCCGTCCGGTGTTTGTGTTCTAATAATAGGATTTCCCAGTCCTTCACCGCATGCACTTAAAAGTATTATGGCAATGAGGAGCAGAAAACTAATAATTGACTTCTTCATGGTAATGCCTTTTGTAACCTCCATTCGTACTTTGCTGTCTCTGTATGATATATTTTTGATTTATTTTTAAGGAATCATGTGTGTGGTGATCAAGTGCATATCAGTGCCCCAATCAGGATTCCCAGTAGTGCGCCTGCAAGTACTTGAAGGGGGGTATGACCGACGAACTCCTTCAACTTATCGTGGGCGGATAGCTCTTCCTTTCCCATATCGTTAAATATTTTAAGCATATCATTCAGTACCTTGGCCTGAATCCCGGTCTCTCTGCGCACGCCCATGGCATCGTACATTACTATGATGGCAAACATGAGTGCAATGGCAAACTCAAAGCTGCCGGCACCGTATTTAAAATAACAGGCGGTGGCAAGGGAACAGACTGTAGAAGAATGGGAACTGGGCATACCGCCGCTTCCCACCAGTCTCTCTGCTACAAACTCCTTTGTAAAAAACATATGAATAAAGGTTTTCAAAATCTGAGCAACAAACCAACCAAGGGCTGCAGCTACAAAAATCTGATTGCGAAATAATTCGTTAAAAAAATTCATTTGAACTCTTCCTTTTCATGCTTGACGATTTTACTGTAACTAGTATACAATATTTTTGAAAGGATATCTATAGTTTCCTTGTTATTCTTTAAAATTTTTGTTATACTTAGTAAAGTACCGGCTGAAACCGGCCGAGGCAGACAAAAGAACTATGGAGGATGGATATGAGCTTACTGAGCGTAATAGTACCCTGTTATAATGAAGAACAGACTGTGGCCGATTTTTATCATGAGTTGGTGAAAAATGATGCCTTCTTCAGAGAAAATGAGATCGACATTGAGTTACTCTATATCGATGACGGCTCCAAAGATAAAACGGTGGAAGAAGTTAAGAAGCTGAGAGAACTGGATGAAAGGGTGCATCTTGTGTCATTCTCCAGAAATTTTGGAAAGGAAGCAGCAATGTATGCGGGTCTTAAGAAGAGCCATGGTGACTATGTAGTGATCATGGATGTGGATCTGCAGGATCCACCTTCCCTTCTGCCTCAGATGTTTGGTTATCTGAAGGAAGGATATGATTCTGTTGCCACCAGACGTGTGAGCCGCAAGGGAGAACCGCCTGTGAGAAGCTTCTTTGCCAGACTGTTCTATCGGTTGATGAAGAAAATCTCCAAGACAGAGATCATGGATGGTGCCAGAGACTATCGCCTGATGACTAGGCAGATGGTAGATGCCATACTGGCCATGGAGGAATATAATCGCTTTACCAAGGGCATTTTTGGATGGGTTGGTTTTCAGACGAAATGGATCGAATACGAAAATGTGGAGCGGGTTAAAGGTGAGACCAAGTGGAATTTCTGGAAATTGTTTATTTATTCCCTGGATGGAATTGCTGCATTTTCCACTGTTCCGTTGATGATAGCATCACTTATGGGAGTGCTGTTCTGTTTGTTTGCATTTATTTTTATTATCTTTATCATCGTGCGTAAAATATTGTTTGGTGATCCGGTAGCCGGTTGGCCTTCTCTGGTCTGCATCATCTCGCTGGCAAGCGGTGTGCAGCTGTTTTGCTTAGGGATAGTAGGACAATATCTGGCCAAAACTTACATGGAGGTGAAAAAACGCCCGATATACCTTGTAAAAGAAGAAATATAGTATTATTTTGACAAAAAGTGTACTTTTCCGCGATGAAAAACGCTTTCCATTTTTCGACAGATATGATAGAATTTATGACAGCATCGCAGTAACGGGCAATAGTCGACATATGGAAGGGGAATACATTTTGGAGATTACTACAGTAAAAGATTATGAATTGGAAAGATATATTACGAATATCATGCTGGATATCGGCGTGCCTGCACATTTGAAAGGATATCATTATTTACGTGATGCCATTTTGCTGTCAGGTAGAGATATAGAAGTGGTAAGTAGTGTGACAAAGCTGTTATATCCAACAATAGCCAAAAGATTCAGGACCACCGACCAGAAGGTGGAACGGGCAATTCGCAATGCCATAGAAGTATCATGGTCCAGAGGCAATGTGGATACCTTTGAGCAATTATTTGGATATTCAGTTCAGTCGGGCAAGACAAGACCTACAAATAGTGAGTACATAGCAAGGATCGCTGATAAGATCAGGCTTGATATTAAAGCCATGTGAAAAAGAGGAATAAAAAAACAAAAATGAAAAGCCCTGATGCGATGTTGTCAAAGCTGCCGGAGACTAAAATCCCCGACAGCTTATTTATATTACCAGTTCAGCCAGAGACGATAAGCGACGGAAAGCACCGTAGGTTGCAGCTAGCACAGCATAGCTGTGCGCGAATGGGCGCGGTTGAACGTCACAAGAACGTCTTAATTTTTACTGAAGAAACCCGAATGGAACTTGTACTGGCACCGCAAATGTGGTAAAATTTAAATATTGTAAGGTCTGTGACGGCAGACGGACAGGAGAGACATGGTTATTTTACTGTGGTTAATTATGGCATTGATGCTGTACTTATTAGGATACGGCGTGATGAAATGCTTATATGGGAATGGTCTTAATGGTCATTATGGTCCGGGGGAGATTTTGCCGGCTGGTTTTTGTGTGCTGATCGGGGCTGCCCAAGTTTGTCACCTGGCAGCAGTATTTTTGAAATGGTCAGTTTCGCGTACAGCGATGTTGTGGGTGGCTGTGCTTTCTGCCCTGGTGGTAGTCGGTGTGATTGTGTTGGCAACAAGTAGAACCAGGCAGACATCCACCAAAGGCAGAAGGAGTGTCGGAGCATGGAAGATGTGCGAACAGCTTTTGGCGGGAGCTTTTGCATTATCTGTGGTGCTTCAGGTGATTATGATCATGACGGGGGACAAGAGCTGCAATACGGGAGATATGACGTTAGAGATGGTTCGGACAAACCTTGCACAGGATCAGGTCTATAGCATCAATCCTTTGACAGGTCAGCCATATACGGCCGGGGTTCCCATTCGGCTTAAGATATTGTGTCTGCCAAGTCTGTATACCTTTATCTGTCGCTTGACGGGGCTGGATGCAGAGCTGGTAGTGTGCAGGCTGATGCCTGTAACGGTGCTGGTGATCAGCTATTTTGCATACAGTGTGCTGGGGAAAATATTGTTTGGGAGTGACAGAACAGGCAGACTGCTGATGTTGTTTGTGATTTCTGTGTTATTCTGGTGCGGTGATTATATGGATGTGATGGATGGGTTTTTGCTGCTGCACAGTGGATATCGTGGGGTGTCTGTTCGTAACGGTATTTTATTTCCCTTTACTTTGGCAATGTGTCTTAAGAAGAAATGGAAGGTGTCGGTTCTTGCCATACTGGCGGAAGCCTGTATCGTATGGACCTTGTATGGCCTTGGAGCATGTGTGCTTGTGGTTGTTGTAATGTTGCTCATTGATTTGTGGGTACGTGCCAGAGAGGGCAGAGGGGGGCAATCATGCAGGAACTCATAAGGAATGGGATAAGTGGATGGTTTGGGTATACCGATGCCGGGAAGTATGCAGTGTTATTTCTGGGGGTATTATTATGTTATTGGTACCGGAAAGTTGGCGCAGGGGCGGCTGATGAACCCAAAAGTCATTTGTGGAGGCTTATGATGTATGCTTCCATCATGGCAGCTGCGGTGATATTTCCTCTGACAGCAGTGCTTCTGATGAAGTATCAGACGAAATTCTATGATTATAAATGGCTCTGGAGTGTGGTTCCGGTTACGCTGATCATAGCTTATGGAGCAGCCGGTACCTATTTGGAAGTTTGCAGAAGCCGCTTTAAAGGTAATGTTTTCAAACCGGCAGGTTTGGCAGCGGTGGGGCTTGCGGTCATCTTTCTGTGCGGCAACCTGAATGGCGGCAGTTGTGAGGGGGCTGATACGGCCTTGGATAAAGTCCGAACTGCAAAGCTGTTGGATAAATTGGCAGAATCAGGGGAAACTGATACTATCTGTTTGTGGGCCCCAAGGGAAATTTTGGCACATGTGCGGGGCCAAAATGGTGAAATTGCATTGCTTTATGGCAGGAATATGTGGGATGCAGCGTTGAATGCCTATGCATATGATGTATATGATCAGCAGACCATTGCCTTGTATGAGTGGATGGAAGGGCTCGCAGAAGGAGAATTCACGGAACTTGCCAAAGAAGAGCGGACCCAGGCTCATATGGCGCTTGAGGCTGCCTTGAACAAGGGGGTCAACTGTATTGTGATACCGAAGCCGTCCGCAGTAGAAGTGACAGAAGAAATTTCATCCTGTGTGACCGATGTGGCAGCCAAAATGCATTTGACTGTGATACATGAGGAAGCAGAGGGATATGATATATATAAGCTCCGGTCTCAGTGACGGATGCAGAGAAAGAGGACAAAATGGATAAAAAGGTCAGTATCATCGTACCTGTATATAACGTGGAAAAGTTCATTATAGAAACGGTGGAATGTGTCCGCAGTCAGACTTATGAGAACTGGGAATTGCTTCTGGTGCTGGATGGCTGCACCGACAGGACAGAAGAAGTGTTGGAAGTGTATTGTAAGGAAATGGCAGATGGGCGGATCCGCATGGTGCGCCAGCCTCACAATAAAGGCGCGGCAGCTGCCAGAAACAGAGGTGTCAGGGAGGCTACAGGCCGTTATATTGCGTATTTGGATTCTGATGATCTGTGGGAGAAGGACAAGCTTACAAAACAGCTTGCATTTATGGAAGAAAAAGACGCGGCATTTTCTTTTACAGGCTATGAATTCGCTGATGAAAACGGCAAGGGGCTTGGCAAAGTGGTGCGTGTTCCTTCGGTCATGGAATATAAGGATGCGCTGAAAAACACTACCATATTTACCACCACGGTAATGTTTGATACGAAGAAAATTCAAAAAGAACTGCTTTTCATGCCTCAGATCAAAAGTGAGGACACCGCCCTTTGGTGGAAGGTATTGCGAAAGGGCTATAAGGCTTATGGCCTTGATGAAAATCTGGTAAAATACCGCAGAGCCGGACACACCCTGTCCTCCAATAAACTGGAGGCCATCAGAAGAATCTGGAACCTATACCGCCGGGCAGAGGGATTGTCTGTGTTCAAAAGTATGTACTACTTCTGCTTCTGGGCTGTACGCGCCGTACAACGCAGAGTATAAAACTTTTGCTTTATTTAGTGTTAAGTGATATAATGTGCGTATAGGGCAGAGCCAAGTGGCCGCCTAAAGCGGCTCTGCCCATCCCAACCTGAAGCGCTTTCTACTGAAAGGAGAAAAACATTGAACAAGAAGGAAGCTTTTAAACGCCTGATCAACCTGAGTCTGGCCGGAATCTGTCTGATCATGGAAGTTCTTATATTTACATACACGTATTTGACGAGTCTGTACCCCAGTATGGATAGATTGGTTGACTTGAATTATTGGTTTAAAGGATATTTGCTGCAAGTGCTCATTTATGCCTTCATGTTATTTTTCTTTTCCAATATGTACGGTGGACTGAGGATCGGATTTTTGAAAAATGCAGAAATCATTTTCTCCCAGGTATTTGCCACACTGCTTGTAAATGTATTTATTTATTTTCAGATGTCTCTGATTGTAACGAGGTTATTTGAACCCGTGCCATTTGTGCTGATGACATTGATGCAGATACTGGTGGTCATCATCTGGATCAATATTGCCAATCAGATTTACCAGAGAGTATTCCCGCCCCGCAAGCTTCTGCTGATTCACGGTAGACGGTCGTCAGAGGATATTAAGAGAAAGTTCGAAAGCCGTAAAGATAAGTATGTGATCGCGGGTACCATGGATGTGCATCGAGGCATAGAAGCTGCGAAGAAAGAGATTGTCCGTGGATATGAGAGTGGAGAATACAATGCGGTGGTGATCTGGGATACCACGGTGGAAGAGAGGAATGATTTGTTGAAATTCTGTTATTCCCGATCTATCCGTTTTTATATCATGCCTAAGATTTCCGATGTGATCTTGCTCGGTGCAGAAGAACTGCATCTGTTTGATACACCCATCCTGCTGACCAGAGAGTATAGCATGACCATGGAGCAGCGTTTTATGAAGCGTATGATCGATGTGGTGTGTTCTTTGATCTTGTTGGTGCTTGCCTCTCCTTTTATGCTGATCACGGCAATTGCCATCAAGCTTTATGATGGAGGACCGGTGTTGTACAAGCAGGTGCGCTGTACAGAGGGCGGCAGGAAGTTTCAGATCATGAAGTTTCGCAGTATGCGTACCGATGCGGAGAAGGACGGTGTAGCCAGACTGGCCAAGAAGCATGACGACAGGATTACACCCATCGGTAAATTTATCAGAAAAGTAAGGATCGATGAATTGCCCCAGCTGATCAACATTCTGGTGGGAGATATGTCCTTCATCGGACCCCGCCCTGAGCGACCGGAGATCATCGGTCAGTATCTGGAGATTATGCCGGAATTTGCTTACCGCATGAAGGTAAAAGCCGGATTGGCCGGATATGCACAGGTGTATGGAAAATATAATACCACGCCTTACGACAAGCTGAAACTGGATCTGACATATATTGAAAATTATTCTCTGTGGATGGATATCAAGCTGATGCTCCTGACACTGAAGATACTGCTGTGGCCGGATAGTACCGAGGGTGTAGAAAGTGAACAGGTGACAGCACTGCGCAGGGAAGTTGAAGAAAATAAGCGGGAGGACTGATATGTGGGAATGCAGTTATGC
>JAZRJO010000356.1:0-3460 GCA_045645825.1 Acetatifactor sp.
GTTCACGGAATTCCTAATAAGAACCGCATTCTGCGGGAAGGTGACATTGTAAGTTTAGATGCCGGCCTGATTTATAAGGGATATCATTCTGATGCAGCAAGAACCCATGGAGTAGGTCAGATCAGTCCACAGGCTCAAAAGCTGATAGATGTAACCAGGGAAAGCTTTTTTGCAGGAATAAAAATGGCAAAAGCAGGAAATCATTTACATGATATTTCCAATGCCATCGATGCTTTTATCAAGCCTTATGGTTACGGTATTGTGACGGATCTGGTAGGACACGGCATCGGCACAAGTCTTCATGAGGATCCCCAGATACCTAACTTTGCCCAGCGAAGGCGTGGACCTAAGCTTCACCCGGGTATGACGCTGGCCATAGAACCTATGATCAACATGGGCCGGGCTGATGTGGAGTGGCTGTCTGATGATTGGACTGTGGTGACAGAGGATGGATCCTGGTCAGCTCACTATGAGAATACGGTTCTGATCACCGACGGTGAACCTGAGATCCTGACATTATATTAAGGAAGGCGATGGAGGAAATATGGTTGGAAAGTATGCAACTTCCAAAGCAGGCCATGACAAAGGTAAGCTGTATATAATCGTTGCCTGTGATGACACACAAGTGTGGCTGGCAGACGGTGAATATAAAAGGATGAATGCCCCGAAGAAGAAAAATTTAAGGCACATCCAGATTATAAACGAAACAGTAGAAGCAGATTTGCTTGCTCAAATCTGTTACAGACAACCGCATATTGATGAGAGAATCAAATATGCCATAAAACAAAAACTGAATTCTAACAAAGTGGAGGATGAAAATGTCTAAAAGTGATGTAATTGAAATCGAAGGAACTGTAGTGGAAAAACTGCCCAACACCATGTTTCAGGTAGAACTGGAGAATGGTCATCGCGTGTTGGCCCATATCAGTGGTAAGCTGCGTCAGAACTTTATCCGTATTCTGCCCGGCGATAAGGTGACACTGGAGCTGTCTCCCTATGATCTGTCCAAAGGACGTATTATTTGGAGAGATAAATAGAGGGTGTAGTGGCAAGTGACGTTCAGCCGCGCCCATTCGCAAAAACGCACCTTTGGTGCTCTCCGTCGCTTCGCGACTACTTTTGCTCATTAGCGGGCGCTCTGCTCATGAACTTTCACGTTCGCAAAATCATGCGAGCATGATTTTTGCTCTCGCATAAGTTCATGGCTGAACTGTTGTGAAAAATATTGCAAAAGAGTAAAAAAACTCTTGCAAATAGATTTGATACATGTTATAATGTAAGACGGTCTTTTTTGAAAGGAGGGTTTAACGTGAAGGTTAGATCATCAGTAAAACCAATTTGCGAAAAGTGCAAAATCATTAAGAGAAAAGGAAGTATCAGAGTAATCTGTGAAAATCCGAAGCACAAACAGAGACAGGGATAATCACCGGCTTGTATTTATCTGATTCCTAATCGGAATTAGAGATCAGGTGTGTGAGTTCTTGTCCGGTTATTATGTGCGGCTGATCCGGTTCTTATGTATGTAGGACAATGTCGACAGATGGTGCCTGCAAAGGTCACTTGCGCCACTTGTTCCTGGCAAAACATGGGAAACGGTTAACATAATTATAGACGGAGAGCTTACGGGAGATTACTTGTTGATACTGCGAAGTGTAAAGGTTTAGTAGCAGAAAAATCGGATATGTATCCGGTTGGGTGAAAGCCCCAATCAATTAGTAACAGAACATTAAAATGTTCAAACGAAAGCCTGTATGGTGTACCAACTAACAGACCAAAATCGGTATACGTAAGCAGGCAGGAAAATGGAGGAAACGTAAATGGCTCGTATCGCAGGTGTTGACTTACCTAGAGAAAAACGAATTGAAATCGGCTTGACTTATATCTACGGAATCGGTAGACCCACAGCCGACAAGATTTTGGCAGCATCAGGTGTGAATCCTGATACTCGTGTCAGAGATATTACTGACGACGAAGTAAAGAAGATCAGTGAGACTATCGAAGAGATGGGAATTCTGGTAGAAGGTGATCTGAGAAGAGAAATTGCTCTGAACATCAAGAGACTTCAGGAAATCGGTTGCTATCGTGGTATCCGTCATCGTAAGGGTCTTCCTGTACGTGGACAGAAGACAAAGACAAATGCTAGAACTCGTAAGGGTCCTAAGAGAACTGTAGCAAATAAGAAGAAGTAGAAAACATCTGCAGAAAAACAAGCGGCTGCGTAGCAGACATTTGTTTTTGCCTGATGTTTTCACGAGAGAATCACAGAGTGCGTAAGCACGGCAAATGCGAAGCATTTGGATTCTCGAGTTATGAAACCAGTAAATTAAGAATTGAGAAAGTAGGTTAGTTTAAAATGGCAAAGAAAGTTGCAAAGAAAGTAACAAAGAAGCGTGTCAAGAAAAACGTTGAACGTGGACAGGCACATATTCAGGCATCTTTTAACAATACTATTGTTACCTTAACAGATGCTGAAGGTAATGCTCTTAGCTGGGCAAGTGCCGGTGGTCTTGGTTTTAGAGGTTCAAGGAAATCTACTCCATATGCTGCTCAGATGGCAGCCGAAACAGCTACTAAAGCTGCTTTGATCCATGGACTGAAGACCGTTGACGTTTTTGTAAAGGGTCCTGGTTCAGGACGTGAAGCTGCAATCAGAGCATTAGCTGCTTGCGGTCTTGAAGTTTTAAGTATTCGTGACGTAACTCCCGTTCCTCACAACGGATGTCGTCCTCCTAAGCGTCGTAGAGTTTAGTACTATTTACCGCTTAGCAAATGTAACTAATAATGTTGGAAGAAGGTGCCGTTTAGGCATTGTAAACATCTAAAATTAAGGAGATAAGAAAAATGGCAGTTAATAGAGTTCCAGTGCTGAAAAGATGTAGAACATTAGGTCTTGAGCCTATGGTATTAGGTTATGACAAGAAGTCTAACAGAACCAATGCAAGAGCAGGCAAGAAGGTTAGTGAGTATGGCCTTCAGCTGAGAGAGAAGCAGAAAGCTAAATTTATCTATGGTATTCTGGAGAAGCCTTTCAGAAATTACTATGAGAAGGCTGATAGAATGAAAGGCATGACCGGTGAAAACCTGATGGTTATGCTGGAGAGAAGACTTGACAACGTTGTTTTCAGAATGGGCTTCGCAAGAACCAGAAGAGAAGCTAGACAGGTTGTTGGTCATAAGCATGTTACCGTTAACGGTAAGGTAATCAATATCGCTTCCTACCTGATCAAGGCTGGCGATGTAATCGAAATCAGCGAGAAGGCAAAATCTCTGCAGAGATACAAAGATATGGTTGAAGTAACAGGCGGCAGATTAGTTCCTGAATGGATGGATGTTGACATGGAAAACCTCAAGGGAACCATCAAGAATCTTCCTACAAGAGAAATGATTGATGTTCCTGTAAACGAAATGCTTATCGTCGAGTTGTACTCTAAGTGAGCCCTATAGGCCTCTGAGGTCATGG
>JAZRJO010000357.1:0-2084 GCA_045645825.1 Acetatifactor sp.
TTTGTCCCTGCTGGACTGCTCCATGAACTTGGGAAGATTCAGTGCCAGCTCTTCCACAAAGCTGTTGAGCAACTGCTGTCCTCTCTTCTGTCCGTTGGGATCCGTGACCTTAAGGGCGCTGTTCTTTCCGGCTCTCTCTACAATCAGTCCGTTGGACAGGGTGATCTTGATTCGGGGCGGAATGGTTGAACCATCCCTTGTAGGATTGCTGGGTCGGTAGCGGTCGCCACCTAATGCCCAGGCGATGGTGTCGAGAATACTGGTCTTGCCTTGGTTGTTATTGCCACCGATCACCGTGAGGCCGGAGGGTGACGGTTCCAAAGCTACCGCACGGATGCGCTTGACATTCTCAGCTTCAAGCGCAGCGATCTTTACAGCACACATTGACATTTTCCTTTCAATAGATTAGAATGAAGGTGGATTTATTTCCGTTGCTGCCTTTCGGTTCTGCTACAACCGAGGGCAGCTTTTTATTATCCATGGCGAGCTTTCCTTTCAGCAGTGCGATTCCACAAAAAACCTCCAAAGAATGCGCAGCCTGCTGTACAGGCGCAGAAGAGGATTTCTCCAAGCAAGCTGACCATCCAGCATTTGATTACGCAGAGTTCTACCAGAATAGCCAGGACGAAGAACAAGCCAAACAGTATAGAAGGCCATTTAATAGGCTGTGTCTGATTTGCCTGTGCTCTGGCTTTTGCGATTTCTTCATCGGCTTCACTGAGTTGCTTATCGTGAACAATCTCCATGGTCTTGATATGTCGTGCCATACGGCAGACTCGCCGGTGGAGTTGGTCTTTGGCACAGCGCAGCTGATGATTCTCTTGCCGGAGCAGGTCCATGTCCTGTTCCATCTGCTTCAGCTTAGCTTCCATGGGATCTTCTGCGGTAACTTCGTCAACGGTGACGGGTCTGGCGGTGCCCTCTTCCTTGATTTCGGGTGCGATTGATTCGTTCATTGTGTTACCTCCTGATAGCCTTCCGGCATTTTTGTTTTCAGAAATGCTTCTACATCCACACGCCAGATCTCAAATGTGCGTCTGCCTGTGGGGGATACCTTGACCACACGGCCAAAGGGATAGATGCCGGATGCGATATCGTCAGCCATCCGCAGGCTTTCGGCGGGAATGCCGTAGCTGCGGAACAGCTTGCACACATCCTCAATGGTCATGGTCAATACTGACCGTGGCTTTGCGCCCTTAGGTCTGCCCATATTCTTCAACCTCCTTATTGTTTCATCGATTTGAATCATTTTGTTTTCACTTTTCCCTCTATCCCCTGCGCTCCGCTCCAGGAGCGCTGTTTTCTCTTCGGGCATACATTACCTCCTTAGGGTTTTCACTTTAATTGACTAATTGCTTGCAGTTTTGCATGAAGTTTCTTATACTGACAGAAGTACAAATCCACCAATATTCAGATAAGGAGAAATACCATGGCATTGACAAAACGGCAAATGTACAAACGAATGCGAAAGATATTGCGACATGTCGAATCCGGAGGTGATCCAGATATTAAAACATCTTTGGATTCGGACCTTTGGGGCGAGTGTGTTCGTCGCGGTTTTTTAAATGCATCGCCAGACTCTGGGCCAGATGAAAGCGGGATCTGGCATATCATTCTGTTAAATCACAACATCACACCTGCTGGCATTGAATGGCTCCATGCCCCAAACACTATCTTAAAAAGCAACATATCTCTTGCTGTATCTGTTGTGGCTTTGCTGGTCAGCATATTAGCAAATCTGCAAAAGATTATTTTTGGTTTGGTCGAAATCGGGAAGCTATTTGGTTTTGCAGAATAGGATCGTCAATCTCAGCTGAAAAGTCTAAGTCTTTCGTAGCAAACTTCAGCTCAATCATCGTAAAGCTTCCCGATCCTTCCGATGATATCTTGAAACCCATGCATCCAGATTGAATGGGTTTCCCATCCAGCAAGATTTGAGATACACCATTTTCTTTGTGAATCTTAATTTCCATACATTACCTCCTTCTTAAGATTCGTGGCTGCCTATTTGTCCATTGTTGCCTGAATTCCCTGACTGGTAAGTAGTTCGTGGATCATCAAACGGCCTTTTTGTGTCCAATGGG
>JAZRJO010000358.1:0-1655 GCA_045645825.1 Acetatifactor sp.
CTCCGGCAGCTTTGTTCCCGGATTTGAAGAGCAGATTGTTGGCATGTCCGCAGGTGAAGAAAAGGACATCGACATCACTTTCCCCGAGGATTATAAGGCTGATCTTGCCGGCAAGCCTGTTGTTTTCCACGTAAAGGTTAACAAGATCACTGTTACCAATGTACCTGAGCAGGATGATGAGTTCGCAAAGGATGTTTCTGAGTTTGAAACTCTGGATGCACTGAAAGCTGACATCCGTGAGAAGGCTATGGAAAGAGCACAGAAGCAGGTCGACTCCGCTTTTGAGCAGGCTTGTGTGGACAAAGCAGCTGAGAATACCACTGTTGAAATCCCCAACGGTTTGGTCGAAATGGAACTGGACAACCAGATGGAGCGCTTTGCATATCAGTTGCAGATGAGCGGCTATTCTATGGATCAGTATGCCAAGATGATGGGTGGCGACATGAATACCATGCGTAACGCTTTCCGTCCCGCTGCTGAGAAGCAGGCTAAGGTCAATGTAACACTGGCCAAAATTGTTGAGGACGAGAACATCGTTGTAACCGAAGAAGAAGTTGAAGCTGAGTACGAGGCAATGGCTAAGCAGTATGAGCTGGAAGTTGCAAAGGTTAAGGAACTGGTTGCAGCTGGCGATGTTAAGTCCAATCTGCAGACCCGCAATGCGGTTAAAGTTATTGTTGATTCCGCAGTTGCAGTTGCTCCTAAGAAAGAAGAGGCTCCTGTAGAGGAATAATCCAGGCTTTAAATGGTTAGAATGTTCCAAGCCCTGAAAGGAGACACTGCTATGAGTTTAGTACCTTATGTTGTGGAACAGACGAGCCGCGGAGAGAGAAGCTATGATATTTTCTCCCGTTTGCTCAACGATCGCATTATTTTCCTGTCCGAAGAAGTAAATGATACAACTGCAAGCCTGATTGTGGCGCAGCTACTGTATTTGGAAGCCCAAGACCCGGATAAGGATATTCAGTTTTATATCAATAGCCCCGGAGGAAGTGTAACGGCGGGCATGGCTATTTATGACACAATGCAGTACATTAAGTGTGACGTGGCAACCATCTGTGTTGGCATGGCTGCATCTATGGGTGCGTTTTTGCTGTCCGCCGGTACTAAGGGCAAACGTATGGCACTGCCCAACTCCGAAATTATGATTCACCAGCCTTCCGCTGGCACACAGGGTCAGATAACGGATATGGCGATTCATATGAAGCGCTTAGAGACCATTAAGGCTAGAATGAATCGTATTATGGCACAGAACACCGGTAAGAGCATTGAAGAAGTCACTCAGGCTTGTGAGCGCGATAACTTTATGACCAGTGAAGAAGCACTTGCATTTGGACTTATTGACCGGGTTTTGGAGCGTCACTGATTGAATTAGAAAGGCGGTACTCGGTTCATGCCAAAATCTGATGAACCAAAGATTTGCTGTTCGTTCTGCGGAAAGCGGGAGTCACAGACACGGTTGATTGCCGGTCCTGAGGTTTATATTTGCAGTGATTGCGTGCAGGCGTGCTGTGATCTGCTGCGTGAAGATGCCCATAGTGCAGAGATGCCGCAGCATCTACCCACGCCTATGGAGATCAAGGCGTATATGGACAGCTATATCATTGGACAGGAAGATGCTAAGATAGCCCTTTCGGTGGCGGTCTACAACCATT